>JAQGPE010000118.1 GCA_028293225.1 Akkermansiaceae bacterium
CGGGCATGTGCGTCAACTTAAGGTCAGAGCGTCATAGGTTTGTTGGAAGTTCTGGCGTTTGCGTTTGTCGTAGCAGCAGTAGCGGGCGAGCACGCGGGCGATCCCGGTATCCGGCGTGGAGTTCAGCAGGCAGGCGTGGAGCTCTGCGGCCCGGGCAGGATTTCTCTTCAGCCAGCCGGTGAATTTCATCAGGCTCAGTTCCCTGCCATGCTCATGGCGCAACCGTTGATGCCAGGGGGCGTACAGCGTGTGGGCCCATACCGCGATGAGCAGCAGCCGGGTTTTGAGAAGGACCCTCAGTTGAACTTTGGAGACCTGGTGGATTGCGCCGAATCGCAGATGGGTCTTCCAGCTCTTGAAGATCACCTCGATGCGCCACCTTAGACCATACAAAGCCAGCACGGTTTCGAATGAGGCCTTTTCCGGCGGGATCGTGGTGATGAAGATCGTCCAGCTCATCAGCGCCAGGACGGCTTGTGATGGAGCATGCCCCACCGCTTCCTTTTTCGCCCGCATGCGCCTGAGGTCCGCGGTGGCCTGGTTGACAGGAGCGGCCACCAGCCTGACGGGCGTGCGCGACGCGTTGTTGAGCCGCACCTGCATGTCGGCCCTGCCGTGCTGGCGCAGATAAGCCAGCAAGTCCAGGGGCAAGCTGGTGGCGGCATTGAGATAGGGGATGTTGCTCTTGTGCCGGTAAATGCAATCGGCCCCGGCATCGACATGGCGTTGGATCTCGGCGGTGGCGAGGTAGCCACGGTCGCGCAGCACCAGATCGCCCGTTTTGATTTCGAGTTCAGGCGCGGACTTCAGGTCGTTCTTGCTGTAGGGATCGATGGAGAAGGACAGGAAACGCATGGCGACCAGATCGTAAGCGGCTTGAATCCTGGCGTTGCAGACCGAGCGATGGGCATTGGCCACCCCGGAAAACTCATCGAAGAGCCGGAGGGGCAGTTTGATCACGGTGCTGTCGCTGACGACGATCCGCGGGTAAAGCCGCCGCAGTTCCAGTGAGGAGCCGGAACCTGCCGGGGGCGCCACCGCTTTGCTCGCCATCGCTTGCTCGAGCAGTCCGTGCAGGAAGTGGTGGCAGGCTTCCGTCATCCGCCGGGCCATCGCCTGCCTGCTGGCCGATGAACCGGAATCGCTCTCAATCCTCGCCGCCAAATCGTTGTAGCTCGGCGAGCCTTGGATGGCCTCCTTGCAGAGCGCGGCGAAAAAGGCGTTGGGATCGATTTTCCTGGGCATCCGCCGCATGAACCCGGAGCGGATGGCGGTCTGCAGGATGAACTTCTCGTCGAGCCCGGCGGAACCGGTCAAAGTGGGCGCGCCGGGTTGCAGGCAGTGGATGGGTGGCATCGTCCACAATAGCATAAATACTATTAATAAATCTTAACGATTTTTCGTTCGCATGAGTCACAAGATCAAAATCCAGCGGGTCGAGCGCGGCAGCACGAAATCGTTCTACGTGAACTTCCCGGCGGCGCTGGCGGAAGCGGCGCAGATCGAGAAGGGCGAGGAACTGGAGTGGCTGGTGGAGGACAGAAACACCTTCGTGCTGCGACGCGTAAAGCCCGCGAAGTCCGTGCTTAAAGGGAAAAAGGCGTTAAGTTGACGCACATGCCCTCCGGGACGAAGAGAAATGAATCCACCATCCACCACCTCCCCCTCAATCACTTCACCTCTCCGAAGCATCGACAGACTCCGCGAATTGTGACAGACCTCCCCAGCCTTCCTTCGCCGGATGCCTGAAGCCCTCCAATTCCACTGCCCCGCCTGCGGTATCTCCCTGCGCATCCCCATGGCGGCGGCGGGAACAGAGGGACCATGCCCGCGCTGCGCCCAGAACATCTGCGCGCCGGATCCCGCCCACCATCTCCCGCCCCGGCGGCTCTCTCCGCCCGGCTCCATCCACGCGATGATGGAGCGGATCAGCCGCACCCGCAGCGGTGAAGTCCCGGCCCCCGCCCAAGTCCCCTACGCCGCCCCGGTTCAGGTCGAGCCCCCTTCCATCCCACCCGCCGGGCCGCCGCGCTACGCCCCACCGCCGCAGCCGGTCACGCCCCCTCCCGAACCCATCCCGGTCAAGTATCCACCCTTCGATACTTCTCCGCCCCCACCCGTCGCCCCGCCGCCGGAGCCCGTCTACTATCCGTGGCACGAATTGGCCGCCGCCCCCGTGCCGCTGCCTCAGCCGGTCGTCCTTCAACCCGCTCCCTCGCCTTCACCGGCGCAGCCCGCGATCGAGCCCTCCGTCGCCACGGTCACGCCCCCTCCCGCCCATCCTCCACCGGCGATCCAGCCCGCGCCGCCCATCCTCCCCGCCGCTCCGCCGCGTCCCGAGCCGCCCTCGACCATCCCGCTGACACCCCAGCGCCCGGTCGAAATCCCAGCCCCGCGCGAACAGCCGCCAAAGACCGCCGTCGTCCCCACCCCCGCCCCCGCTCTTACGGAGCGGACCGCACCCACACGTCCCTTCCCCGAGGCCTCTTCCGCCACCACCCGCCTGCAGCCGGAGCCGGTCGCGACCGTGGATCGCAGTTCCGCCCCTTTCTCCCGCCCGCTCGCCCAGACTCCCGCTTTCCGGCCACTGCCGCAGATCCCCCCTGCGGTCGCAGACAAGGACAGCCGCCGTACCATCCTGCTGCTCGCCTGCTGGGTCACCGGCATTGTCGCCTCCATCGTCAGCTTCTCCGCCGGCTACTACGTCGGCAATCGCTTCCCCTTCGCCCGCTTCGACAGCACTCCCGCCGTCCTCCCGGCCCACCCGCCCGAAACGACGCCGGACATCCCGGTTCTCCCGCATCAGCCGGACATCGATCCCCGCCCGGTCCCGCAGCCCGGTCCAACGACTTCGCGAATCAAGGAAAACTCCACCGCTGCCAATCTCTCCGCTCCCGCCGACCCCCCCTCGTCATCCTCCGCCCCGCCCGTCTACGAGATCCCCGCCGACCTCGACAAGACTGTCCGCGCCTTCCT
>JAQGPE010000146.1 GCA_028293225.1 Akkermansiaceae bacterium
GGCGGAGTCGAAGGAGCTGCTGGGAGCCTACGATGAAACCAAAGGCATGCACACCCGGGCGGTCTGGCTGGGTGAGGCTTCGTCCTTTGCCGATCAGAACCAGATCGGCGAACTCAACGATTGCGCCGTCACGGTGGAGGGAACGTTCGACGCGGGGCCGGGAGGCGCTGCGAACTCGTGGCCCGGCGAGCTGAACCGGGTGACGCTGATGAAGGCGCCCTGAGCGGCTTGCCGACGGGGATGTTTTCGGCTCTGGTGGCGGGGATGAAGGAACTCTTTCGCGAACGGGATTTCACGGTGGTGGGATATTTCCAGACCGTGCTGGAGGGAGAGGGGATCGCCACCTTCATCCGCAACCAGAACCTGACCAATATGGTGACGGATGTGCCGATTCCGGACTTTTTCCCGGCTCTGTGCGTGATGGATGACGAGGACTACGAACGTGCGGCGGAGATCCTGAAAAGCCATGTCCGGGCGGCGGAGCAGCCAGCGGGAGCGGACTGGAAATGCGCTGCCTGCGGGGAGGAAAATCCGGGTTCGTTCGAAGTTTGCTGGTCGTGTGGAAAGCCGTCGGGCGGTGCGGAATAGGCGCGATTCCGGCGTTTTCGCGTAATTTTCACCATTGGCACATGAGCCGCACACGGAGCCGCGCTCCGGTGTCGCTACGGCTTATGCCAGCCCGCGGGGACCGGCCGGGCAGCCTTTTTCCGATCATGCAACCGCTCAAGTCAATCATGCGCCGGACCTTTCTGAAAAGGGCCGCGCTCACCGCCGTGGCCCTGGGAGGCGGGGCGGAGGTCTATGGTCACGCGCTGGAGCGCCACTGGGTCGAGGTGGAGCGGGTGCCGGTGACCCTGGGCCTGCCGCAACCGATGCGGGTGGTGGTGCTCGGCGATCTCCACTACGACCCCCTGAAAGAGGAGAAATACCTGCGGGAGGTCATAGAGACGGTGAACTCGCTGAAACCCGACCTGATCTTTTTCACCGGGGACTTCATCACCCATTCCGGAGAATGTCTGCCGGAGTTGACGGGCATCCTGGCGACGGCTCAGGCGGTGCATGGCTGCTATGGCGTGATCGGCAATCACGACTGCAATGAGGAGGAAGCGGTGACTGAGGCGATGGAGGCTGTCGGCATCCGCATCCTGCGCAACCAGTCGGTGGCGCTGCCCGGACAGCCCGGCTGGCGCCTGACCGGGATCATGAGCATGCTCCTGGGAACCCAGAACACCTCGGCGCTACAGAACAGCCCGGCGGATTCCAGGCACATCCTGCTGGCGCATGAGCCGGACTGTTTTGAAGAAATCCTGGATCCGCGGATCGCCCTGCAGATCTCCGGCCACACCCATGGCGGCCAGATCCGCGCCCCGTTCCTGGGAGCGCTGTGTCTGCCGAAATGGGGCAAGCGCTATGAGATGGGGCTCTACCGCAGGGGCGACCGGCAGCTTTACGTCAACCGCGGGATCGGCACGGTGGGAATCAATGTGAGGGTCAACTGCCGGCCGGAAGTGACCCTCCTGGAGATGGTCTGAAAGGCGCGCCCGGTTCAGTCCAGCGGCTGGATGCGGATGTTCTTGTAATGAACGACGCTGCCCTTGTCGTGGGCCTGGAGGGCGATGGTGCCGCCTTCGGCCTGGAGTTTGCTCTTGCCTTGCTCCGGGGTGTAGTCGACCAGCAGCTTTTTGTCGTTCACGGTGATGCTGATTTTGCCGTCCTTGACCCGGACGACGTACTTCATCCACTCGTCGTCCTTGAAGGGCTCCTTGTTGTCGACCACGCTGTAGAGACTGCCGGTTTTCCGCCAGTCGGGGTGGGTGTTGTTGACCTGGACTTCGTAGCCTTTCGCGGGCCAGCCGCCGTCCTGAAAGGAAGTGTGGATGTAGACGCCACCGTTGGCGGACTTCTCCGTCATGACGTCCAGGCGGAGTTCGAAGTTGCGGAATTTGGCGTCCTTTTCCTTGCCGGCGTAGAAGGCGTGGGCGCAGTCGCCGTGGGTGACGATGGCGCCGTCCTCGACCTTGAAGGCAGCCGGATCGCCGGAGATCTTCCAGTTATCGAGGGTTTTGCCGTCAAACAGGCTGATGAAGCCCTTTTCCTGGGCGTGGGCCAGGGAGACCAGGGCGAGGGAAACAGCGGCGAAGGCGAGTTTTCGGAGCATGATGGGAGGATACTCTGCCAATCCGCACGATTTTTCCACCGATCTGTCTTTCAGCGCGGCGCGATTTGGGGCTTCTGTCTCTGCCCACATGAAATCTCCGCGTCGCGCCGCCGTCTCCATCCTCCGGGCCTGGGCCAAGGGCCACGTCTATGCGGAGAGCCTGATCGAGCGGCATGCCTCGCGGAACGAGCTGTCGCCGCAGGACCGCGGGTTGCTGAACGCGATCGTGCTGGGCGTGCTGCGGCACAAGCGGCTGCTGGACCACTGGATCGCCACGCTGCGAAAGGGCAAGCTGGACGACGAGACGCGGGACATCCTGCGGGTCGGGCTGTGCCAGTTGTTGATCCTGCAATTGCCGGACCATGCGGCGGTTTTCGAGACCGTGGAGCTGGGAAAGAGCGCGGTGCGCGGGCTGA
>JAQGPE010000165.1 GCA_028293225.1 Akkermansiaceae bacterium
GGTCCATGGCCAGGGACTGCACATAGCAGGGCCGGGCTTCTTCGTATCGCTTCAGGGCCACGAGATAGCCGCCCTGATTGAACAGCGCTTCGTCGATGCAGCCTTCCGGACAGGCTGAGGCTCTGCAGGCGAGATCGAGCGCCTGCTCCAGATCGCCGTTCTGGAAGGCGCAACTGCTGGCGTAGATCAGCGGCGAGGCGAGAGCTGGCCGCAACTCGTGCGCTTTCACAAATTCGGAGAGAGCGCCGGCATAGTCGCCGCGTTTCTCCAGCAGTTCTCCCCGCAGGACCAGGAGACGATAGCGTTTCTTTTCCGGTAGGGCGATGGCTTCGAGCCGGTCAAAGATCTGCGACGCTTTTTCATACTGGCTATGAACAATCAGCTGATCCGCGACGATGAGGAGCGCCAGGACGTGACCGGGATCGATCGCGAGCAGGGCTTCGCCGAGGTGCCGGGCGTACGCGCTCTGGCCGGCCTTATCGGCCTCGGCGAGTTTTGAGAAACGATCGGCGATGGCGGGGTTCATGCGGAGGAATCAGAGACCGGTGATTTCGGCCAGGCGGGCTTCGAGGTCCGCGATGGTGCCATAGAGGTCGGCGTTGTCGCTGACGACCAGGGTTGAGTCGTCGAGCGGGATCGGGAGTTGGGAAATGCCGTCGAGAAATTGAGCCATCTTCGCAGGGTCTTCCGCGAGGGCTTCGGGGCGGCAGTAGACCACGACCAGCGGCGGGCCGAAATTTGAAGCCACGCGGCCTCGCAGGAAGCCGCCGTAGTCGGGTTCATCACGCAGGATGGATTCGTGACCCGGAGGCGGATGGGAGCGGTGGGCATCCCTGGCGTCGAAGAGTTCGCCATCGGGGTAGATCCAGAACACGAAGTCGGGAGCGAGGTGGGTGAATTCCTTGATGGCATTCCGTCGGCCGGGAAAGCGTTCGGCCAGAAAGGGGAAGGTTCCCGCGGCGGTTGCGCGGGAGAGGGAGCCGACAGTCAGCACGGCGGAGTTCTAGCAACTTCGGATTTCCGGATCACGCAAATCCTGCCGGGATGGCGGCGGGTCTGGACTTTCGATGAGTGACACTCATCGCCGGAGACATGCATCCGCATTGGCAAAGTCGCAGATCTCGCCGAGGGTCATTTCATGGCCACCGTCCGCGTTACCGAGCCCACTCCGGGCTATGTCGTCTACGAAATCGAGCATCCGCTGTTCACGGCGAAGGTCGCCCGGCATGGCGCGCATGTGATGGAGTGGCAGCCCACAGGCGCGGAGCCGGTGCTGTACTGCAGCCCCACCGCGGTGCTGAAAGAGGGCAAGGCGATCCGCGGCGGCATCCCGATCTGCTGGCCGTGGTTCAATGCCCACCCGACCGATCCGTCCAAGCCATCGCATGGTTTCGTGCGCAACCGCTTCTGGGACTACCAGGGCAGCGAGGCGGATGACGAGTGCGTGAAGCTGCGGTTCACCCTGGAGGACAGCGAGGAGACCCGGGCGATCTGGCCGCATGCCTTTTTGCTGAAGGCGGAGATTCTGTTAGGCCGGGAGCTTGAAGTCCGCCTGACCACCTACAACCGCAATGCGGAGACTTTCGAAATCGGCGGCGCCTTGCACACCTACCTCACGGTGGGAAATGTAGAGCGGGTTGTGATCAAGGGTCTGGAGAAATCCGGCTACATCGATACGGTCGGGGCGCGTCGCGAGTGCCCTGCCACCGGTGAAGCGATCACGATCCAAGGGGAGATCGACCGCATTTACCATCACGACGGTACTACTCATCTGGTCGATGAATCCCTGCGACGGACGCTGGTGATTTCCAAGTCGGGGAGTCCCTCGACCGTGGTGTGGAACCCCTGGCTGGAAAAGGCCCGCGCCATCGCTGACATGCCGGATGACGACTATCGGCACTTCACCGCGATCGAAGCGGTGATCGAGCCGGGCAAGGTCGTGACGCTGGAACCCGGCGACAGCGATGTGCTGACGACGCGGATCAGTGTGAAGCCGCTCGCCTCCGCCTAGGCAAATACACGCATGCCTCCATGCGGTTCACGGCGGAGCTTCTGCTGGCAGCCGCATGAAATGCGGGTAGCTTCCCTGTTTAGTGAAGCGCCTTTTTTTCATTCCCGCGTTCCTGTCCGCGGCCCTGCCTTGCTCCGCTCTGGTCGTCCGTGATTTTGATCCGGCTGTTCATTTCCGCCTGAATGATTTCCCTGGCTTCACGCCGTCGCTGAATCCGGGCTTTTTGTACGATGCCTCCCGTTTCACCGGCGTCGGCTATGCCACCCAGGCTGCCTACCTGCAGTTCACACTGGTAACTCCCCGGCATTTCCTGTGCGCCAATCACACTGGAGCCAAGCCGGCGGTTGGAGACGTCGTGGGATTCATCGGCAAGGATAACGTGACCTACACCCGCACGATCACCGCCCTGACCAACATTGCGAACGACACCGGCGGCAACTCCGACCTGGTGGTGGGAACGTTGGAATCGGCGGTGCCGGTGGCGGTGGTGGTGCCGTTGCCGTGGCTGAATCTCACGCCGCAGAACTCGTATCGCGGGATTTCCCTGATGGTGCTGGGCATGATCGGCCGTGGCGGAGCGGCGAAGCTGGAGGATTTCCAGACCATCAATGAGGCCGGAGCCATCGACAATACCTTCATGAGCTACTTCGCTTACACGGAGGCGGCCGGTGATGCGAATGACTGCCACTTCGAAGGTGGAGACTCGGGCTCGCCGACCTTCGGCACGGCGTCGAATGGCGAGCCGGCGCTGGTGGGCACCCACAGCACCGTGGGCTCCCTTCCGGATGACATCAACCCGGTGACCACCTACAGCTACGACACCTTTCTTCCCCACTATGTGACCCGGGTGGACACTTTCCTCTCCGCGGCGGGATACCGGGTCCGGCCGGCCAACGCCAGCGCCACCGCGGTGGTCCTGACCAGCGCGGCCACTCCGGCCTCACCGCTGCAGGCGCATGGGGGAAGTGTCAATTTCACGGTGGCGAACACCGGCGCGGCCCTGACGGGAAATCTGGAACTCACGCTGAGCTTTCCGGCCGGCGCGGTGCCTGACTCGGTGACCATGCCGGGCTGGGTGGTGGAGTCGACCGGCGCCGGGACCTGGTCCTTGCGAAAGGCGACCCTGGCGGCCGGCGCGAACGGCGTGGCGACCGCGACCTGGGCTTCCTTTCCCGTGGTGCCGCAGATCGCGATCGCGACCACGCTCGACTCGGACGCGACGGTCGTGGTGACAGGGCAGACGACCCTGACGCTGCGCCCTTCCTATGCCGCCTGGGCACAGGGTCTCACGGCCGCGGGCCAGGCGGACGACCCGGATGGCGATGGGGTGGTCAATTTGCTGGAGTACGCGCTGGGCGGAGATCCGGCGGTCTCAAGCCCCTCTCTGCCGGGCGGTCAGGGCCGCCTGCTGCCCCAGGTGGTTACCGCGGATGGCAGTAGCATCGATTTCTCCTACCCGGAGCGCACCGATGCCACGGCGCGCGGCCTGAGTTACCGCGTGGAAATATCATCGACGCTGTTGCCGGACTCGTGGACGACGGTGCTGCCGGACGGGAATACTTCGACCACAGCGCCTTTCGATCCGGTGCTCGGCGGCTTCCAGCTTCGGCAGGTGACGTGGCCGGTCGGTACCGGAACGCTCTTCGTCCGGCTGCGGGTGGAATTGAACGAATCGCCATGAGCGGTGGAATGCCGGGATGATTCCGCAACTGGATGGAGCGGATGGACTCCCAAGCGGCTCCGGACACTCGCCGGTGATAGCAGTTCATCCGGCAACGGAGGGGGGACATTCTTGTCCCCCGGCCTGCTCTGGCGCACAGAAGAAAGCTCCCCGGCAGCTTCGTGAAAAGGTGGACGAAAGGGCTTCGGACACCCTGCGGTCTGACCATGCTCAAGCTGCCGAGCCCAGGGACAAGAATGTCCCCCCTCCGTTGCCGCCCCAACTGCTTCACGCCACGTAGCAGGATGACCGGGGGGAATGACGGACATTGAGAAACCCGCCTCAGCTTTCCACTGGCGTTCCCGGCACTGATGCGGTTCAATACAGGTTGATGAGGGGCATCACTCCCCGAGTCTTTCGCATTCCCCCAACCCAAAGACATGAAACTGCTGCCACGCCTGCCTGAACTGGCCGGCCAACGCGACCTGAGCCCAGAGGAGAAGAGTGAACTATGGCGCCGGATTTGCCGAGAGAGTCCCATGTCGGTCTTCTGGCTGGCGGTGTCGATGGTGGTCTCCTACGAGGCCGCACTCTCTGCGGCGGATGACTTCTTCCAGATTCACCGCAGCTTCGGCAGTATGGGTACGGTGGCTTTCATGATCGCGGCCATGGGTGCGTGGGCTTGGACGGCTTCCTGGGTGACGATGCACTTTCTTTATTTTCCGCGGCTAAAAAAGGCCGTGGCGCGGATTTCCCGGAATGACGGGCGATTTGACCGGACGCGATGAATCTGAAGGATGCCCCTGAGGCTTACCTGGCGCTGTCGCCTGTGGAGCAGAGCGCGGTGTGGCGAACCATGCCGCGGTTCTCGCCCTACCGGGTGATCTACTGGTGGCAAGTGGTTGCCACCGTGATGGGGTCCGTGGCGGCTTCCCTTTCCTACGCTTGGTATCGTTCTTTGGGTGGGACGAATTTTTTCGTCGTCATGGGTGGGTTCAACCTCCTGTGGATCGGGTTGTTCACCACATTGAGCCGTATCTTTCTCTATCGACCCGGACTGCGCATCGGCCTGGAGCGCGCGACGGCGGACTTCCTGGCCAAGGCGACAGAGTGAGGCCGCTTCCGCTCCTCAGCAGGAAATGCCGAGCCCGGACAGGATCTCGTCGACCTGAGACATCCGGCCGACGCCCTGATACCCGCAGGCCAGATCGCCGGTGGCGGGGCCGATGAACTCTGCGCCGTCCTCGCGCAGGCGGGCGATGTTCCGCTGGGTGGCGGGGTGCTGCCACATCTTGCCATTCATGGCCGGGGCAAATACGACGCGCGTCGTACGGGGCAGCGCCAGGTAGATGGCGGCGAGGGGATCGGGAGCCAGGCCATTGGCGAAATTCCCCAGCACGTCCGCGCTGGCCGGAGCGACCAGGAACAGCTCGGCGTTATCCGCGAGTTCGATGTGGCCGGGCTTCCAGCTCTGCTTTTCATCCTCCAGCGAAACCAGCACCGGCTGGCGGGTCAGCACCTGGAGGGTGAGCGGCGTGATGAACTCGGTGGCCGCCTTGGTCATCACCGTGTGAACTTCGTGGCCGGCCTTTGACAGGCGCGAGGCGAGATCCGCCGCCTTGTAGGCGGCGATGGATCCGGAGATGCCGAGGACGATGTTCATAGCGGGATGAGCCGGGAGACTCTGAGGCGCTCCGCGACCAGCAGGGCCTTGAAGCGCTGGTAATCTTCCTCGTGCGTGGCGGAAAGCAAGCGGTAGCGATACTCGGTCCAGTGGCGCATTTCGCCGATCGCATTCAGCATCCGCAGGGCGATGACCTCGTCGCTGTCGGTGCCGCGGCCGACCAGGCGCTTCGACAGCTCCTCCTCGTTCGGCGGCATCACGAACAGGTCGACCAGCGCCAGGCGGATCGCCTCGTCCTCGCAGGCGCGAACCTGGGCGGCGCCCTGGACGTCGATGTCCATCACCACATCCGTGCCCGCGGCCAGGCGTTCCAGCACCTCGCTACGGAGCGTGCCGTAGCGGTTGCCGTGGACGGTGGCGTGTTCCAGGAATTCCCCCTCGCCGGCGCGGGCGGCGAAGACCTCGTGGCTGAGGAAGAAGTACTCGCGCCCATGCTCCTCGCCCGGCCGCGGGGCGCGGGTGGTGCAGGAGATCGAGAACTCCGCCTCGCCCTCCGCCGCCAGACGGCGGCACAGAGTGGATTTACCGGAGCCGGACGGCCCCGAGACGAGATAGAGAATACCGGTGCGGGACATCAGGGGATGGAGGGAGGGTGCGGGGCTTTCTTTCGCTCAGGCGGCGGCGGGTTCCAGCAGTCCGGCGCGGATCAGCAGCGGCTCCAGCGCGGCGTCCCGGCCCATGAAGCGGCGGTAGAGTTCATCCACCGGCACCGAGTTGCCCTTCGAAAGGATGTGCTCGCGGAAGGCCATGCCGGTCTCCGGATCGATCACGCCGTTTTCCTGGAAGCGGGTGAAGGCGTCGGCGTCCAGCACCTCGGCCCACTTGTAGGAGTAGTAGCCCGCGGCGTAGCCGGTCGGGTCGCTGAAGAGGTGGTTGAAGCGGCGGGCCAACGTCGGCGAGTTGGTCTTCAGCGGGATCCGGTAGCTGGCCAGGATCTCGCGGTCGACCTCGTCCAGGTCGCGGTCGACATAGGTGTCGGTGTTGATGTGCAGCTCCAGGTCGAGCTTGCCCTGGCCGAGCTGGCGCATGAAGCCGGTGCCGCTCATGTAGTTCTGGGCGGCGATCATCCGCTGGTAGAGATCCTCCGGGATCGCCTCGCCGGTCTCGTGGTGGCGGGCGAAGAAATCGAGCGAGCGGCGGTCCCAGCAGAAGTTCTCCATGATCTGCGAAGGCAGCTCGACGAAGTCCCACGGGACATTGGTGCCGGACAGCGCCTTCACCGGCACGTCGCTGAGCAGGCCGTGCAGCAGGTGGCCGAACTCATGGAAGATCGTCTCCACTTCGCCGTGGGTCAGCAGGGCCGTCTTGCCATCGACGGGCGGGCTCATGTTGCCGATGATCAGGCCGAGGTGCGGACGGCGGGCC
>JAQGPE010000173.1 GCA_028293225.1 Akkermansiaceae bacterium
TTCCGATGGACCTTGGCGCGCTCGCCTGCAAGTCCTTCGAGGAAGCGCTGGGCCTGACGCCGCCGCTGGTCGGCTTCGTCGAAGGCGTCATCGGCGATGTCGTGGGGATCGCGCTCGATCTCACTCATGGCGCTTTGGAGGGAGTGATGAACCGTGACCCCGGTACGCCGATCCTGGGTGCGGATCTCTACGCCAGCGCCCGCCACCGGATGATCCAGCGGTTGATCAACATCGCCCTGGACAAGGTTGCCTTCATCAAGACCGCGAAGGAATTCGAGCTCAACGGGCCGATGGGCATCAAGCTGAAGCCCGGCGACCTGGCCGACAAGGGGTTGGCCAGCCTGGAGCAGATGGTCAACGAGAAGATCGGCAGCGTGTTGGATGCGCCTTTGGAGTATGCCATGAAGTCCTTCGCCGACCAGCTTGAGCTGTCACGGCAGCAGGGGTTGAAAGAGAACTGCCACACCATGGAGTGCTACCTCGGCCGGCTGCCGTGGATGCAGTCGACTCTGTTCTTCAACATCTTCTTCCCCTTCTGGGATGCGCTGATGGATCTGGTTTCCGACGCACTGGGTGGCGTTCTGGGCGGCCCGCTGAAAGCGATCCAGAAGGCTGCCGCCGCCGCGAAGGCCGTGGCTGACTCCGGCCGCGATGCCTTGGCGAAGGCCAATGCCGTCAAAAAGAAGCTCGATGACGATCGTGCCGCCCTGGGTCAGGGCATTTCGGCGCAGGACGTCATCATGGGCAACAGCGACGTGGGCAAAGGCTACGACAAGGCCATGGATTCCAAGGCCGACGAGATCACCGGCCCGGACATTCCGGAAGGCAAATTCCAGTTCCCGATCGAGGGCCGCCCGAAGGATTGCGAGGGCAAGGAGATCACCAAATCCGAATGGGACGAGGTCAAGCCGGAGAACAAGTGGACCGAACCGCCGCCGCCTGCGCCAGCCGATCCCGCCGCGGCCCCGGATGGAGCCGCTGCCGATCCTGCTGCGGCCGGTGATCCACCGGCGGCCGAACCGGCGCCTGCGATTCCGTAATTACGACATCTATCGTAGATAAAGCGCTCCGGCCCGGAACTCAGCCAATCTGGACGGTAGGGCAGCCGCTGGCGATCTTGTCCGGACCGCCGAGTCCTTCCAGCACCGTGCAACCCATCATGCAGGCGGGCATGCCGTTGATCATGACCGTGGCGCTGCCGTCAATGACCACACCCGGTCCATGCGGAGGAATCGGCACCGGCACCGGGCAGATGTGAATGTCGCTGGTGCCAGCAAAGGCCATCATGGTGGAAGCCATGCTGAGCGCCAGACTGGCCTTCAGTGTTTCCTCGGCGGTTTTGGCCACTGGCAGGGCGGGGCCGGTTGCGGCGGCGGTGGCCGCCTCAGCCGTTTTCATGGAAGTGTCCGCCGCGGTCTGGGCGGCTTGCAGACCGCCGGCCGCCGCAAGCGGGATCCCACGCCACGCCGGCAGTCCGCCGATCAATACATTCAGGCTTCCGGGGCCGGGAGACAAAGGAGTGCCGTGAGCGGTGGAATCGGTGACTCTGGCTGCGGGTTTGCCCATGGAGATTTGGAGGAGGTTGGATGCCACTGAATCACCCGCCGGGGTCCGGGTCAAGAATCCCCATGCTCAGGGCGCTTTCGGGATCGGAGGAAGTTCGATATGATAGCCGCTCAGGGTGGCCTTGCCGCCGGAGATCTTGTAGTTGAATCTCTCTGTCGCGTTGCCGTGTTCGAACTCGCTCCGGTCGACGATTTCGACGGTTGTCCTGCCGTTGTAGGTCTGCGTGTTGAATGAGGTGCGGTCGGTAGAGGTGATCTTCCCGAGCTTGGTGTGGGCCCCGGTCAGGAGGGTCGACAGGTCCTCACGGGAGCTTGCGGTCTGGAAGACCGGGTCGGCATTGTCGTAGATGCCGCTGTAGTCCTCCGAATTATAGCGCGTATGAAAGTCCGTGATCGCTGTCGTGGCGATCGAGAGACTGTTAAACGTGTCCTTGCACGAATTCAGCAACGGCGCGGCCAGGAACAGAGCGGAGAGCAGGAGCTTTTTCATGGTCTTATTTTCCATCTTTCACACTGCCTTCGGCGGAGGTCGCAGGAGGCTCGGCGGGGACTTTATCGGACACCGTCGGGGCGCCAGTCAGGCCTGCGAGCTGGCGCTCGAGCCCGGCGATCAACTGCAGCATCGTCTGGCGGCGGGCGGTGCGTTCGTCGGTGACTTTCTTCAGCAGCTCACCGATCTGCTTCACCGCTTCATCGGTCTTGGCGGAGTTCTCCGGGGTCTTCGCCGCGAGAGCCGCCTGGCCCCGGACGGTCAGGCCGCGCTCAAGATTGCCGAGACCATCGAGTTCTTTTTCCAGGAAGTCATACTGCACCAGCGAAGTGTTCATCCGCTGTACCGTCGTGTTCAGCGCGTGGACGTCCTTGGAAAGATTTTCCACCGGCTCTTTCAATGGCGTGAGATCCACGGCCGGCTTGCCGGACAATTTACTGGCCATCCAGCCGCCGATGAGATCGGAAGAGCACACG
>JAQGPE010000216.1 GCA_028293225.1 Akkermansiaceae bacterium
GAAAACCAGGGCGACGACACCCGCGCCATCTGGAAAAGCCTGCCCGAAGGCACCGGCGACGTGACCTTCGAGGTCTTCGATACCCTGCCCCAGCTCTGCGTCCTGTCCTCCTCCCTCCAATACGGCGCCGGCAAGGAACCGCGGATCGCCTGGAGCAAGAACGAGCACATGCCGATGGAACTGCTGAAGGAGTTCGGTCCCCGCCCGACTCTGATCCCGAACGTCCGCACCCGCGAGGGGCTGCGTATGCGCTGGTTCGAGGAGCATCAGTCGAATCACCTCGGCTCAGGCGGCCTCAAGAACACCCCCCATTTCCAGGAGGCCATGATCGCCACCTGGAATCCGCGCGCCGCCTTCAACGTGCGCTCGCCGTGGGAAAATGTCGCCGGCTCCCTGCCCACCAGCGGCTCGGCCGGCGGACCCTGGTTTTTCGGCGCCTACACCCGCGATCTCTACGACCAGGCGGTGAGCTGGCCGGAGGAGGCCCCGGTGCCGTCCGGCGGGGTCTTTCACGGCAACCCCTTCGGCCAGCCCCAGGAAGGTCAGCCGAAGATCGTCCTCTTCGACGTCCCGCGCACCGAGACCGGGATCATTTCGCTCGGTCAGTTCCAGCACGCCCAGTTGTCGGATTTCATCTGGCACCCCTCCTACGCGGTGGGAAATTCGCTGGTCGATCCCCGCCTCGGCTCTTCGCTCGACCGCACCGCCGCCATCTCCAGCTCCACGGAAGGCAGTGCCAAGGCCGGCTTCACCAAGGACGCCATCGGCTGGTCCAATGACAAGCAGCGCTCCGACAGCCAGGACGCCTGGGCGATCAACGGCCGGGCCATCCTCCAGGACGTCCCCGATAGCGACAACCTGGTCTACGATCTCTCCTACGAAGTCAACCGGACCCTGTGGGATCGCTACTATCTCTCGAGTGGCACGGCCGATGAGAAAGCAGCCTTCCTGAAAAACCCCGCGGACCAGGCCCTGCCGAACGGCCGCATGCGCCTCGCTCCGGGCACCGCCACCGCCGATGACCTGGGCGACTTCCACCAGTCCGCCGCCCACCTGATGGTCGCCGGCGCCTTCAATGTGAACTCCACCCGCACCGATGCCTGGAAGGCGCTGCTCGCCTCGACCCGCAAGACCGCCTTTGGCGGCAGCAAGGGCACCCCTTTTCCGCGGGTCCTCGATCCCCCCGGCAAGGAATGGACCGCGGACTCCAGCGCCGAAGACGCCAACGCCTGGAGCGGCTACCGCTCGCTGAGCGACGAGGAAATCGACCGCCTGGCCACCGAGATCGTGAAGCAGGTGAAGCTGCGCGGCCCGCTCCTTTCCATGGCCGACTTCGTCAACCGCCGCCTCGCCAATGACGACACCGGCAAAATGGGCGCCCTCCAGGCCGCGATCGAGAATGCCGGCCTCAACTCAGCCTTCCAGAACGCCTACCCGCTCGACAACACGGTCTCCCTGCCCGACTACCACCATCCGGACAACATCACCGATCCTACCCGTCTGGAGCAGACCCTGAAGCCCGACTGCAAGGCCTGGGGCATCCCCGGCTACCTGACCCAGGCCGATGTCCTCCAGGTGCTCGGACCGGCCCTCGCCGCCCGCTCCGATACCTTCGTCGTCAGAGCCTACGGCGATGCGGTCGACCCGAATGGCAGCGTCGTGGCCCGGGCCTGGTGCGAAGCCGTGGTCCAGCGCATCCCCGAGCCGCTCAAACCCGACTCCACCGGCCTCAATCCAAAGAACGCCGATGAAGATGGCGACCTCGGCCGCCGTTTCACGCTGGTCTCCTTCCGCTGGCTCAACAAGGATGAGCTCTAGCGTGAGGATTTCCATGAGAGGGATGGCCGGACTGATGTTGCTGTTGCTGCTGGCCTTGAGCCCTCGGGGGCATGCCGAGACCGCGGACGCCAAAAAAGCCCCGCCGCCACGGAAGATCCGCTTCCTTGCCCTCGGCGACGCCCCGCCTTTCCAGCAGGAAGTCCGCGACGGCGTCCGCTACGAGTTGGAACCGCCGGAGGGCAGCGTGCCGCCCCGCGAAATCGTCCCGTCCTTCGGCGAAAAGGAGAAAGACCAGGACCCCGGCAAACAGCCCGAGCCGATCCGCCTCAACCTGGGCCGTATCACCCCGCCGTCCACCATCCCCGATGGCGCGGGTCTCCTGGAACTCCGCAAAAAGGACGCCAGCGGCGACAGCAAGCCCTGGCTGAGCCTGCAACGCCCCGAGCATGGCGACCTGATGGTCCTGCTCTGGCGCGACCCCAGGGGCAAAAGCTGGGAACAGACCAGCGCCCTGATCATCGCCGACAGCCCGGACTCCCCCGGCCCCGGCGGCGTCCAGATGCTCAATCTCATCCCGGTGACGGTCGGTGTCACCCTCGGCACCGAAAAAATCGCCCTCCCCTATGCCCGCATCGTGACGAAAAAACCGGAGCTCAAGCAGGACCTGCCCCTGGAGGTCAACGCCCTCAGCGCCGATCTCAAAACCCCGGGCAAACGCTTCCTTTCCACCGTGCTCGCCATCAATGCCGGCGAGTGCAACCGCGTGCTCATCTACCGCGCTGACGGCGTCTCGCCGCGGACGCCGGTCAAGGTGCTGATCCTCCGCGAGCCGATCGGGCCAGCCGAAGACGCCCCGGCATTGCCAAGCCGCTGACGAACCTTAGAATCCCGCCATGCGCTACTGGCTGATCAAATCCGAGCCCGATGCTTTCTCCATCGACGACCTCCAGCGCGTCAAGCGGGAGCCGTGGACCGGCGTCCGGAATTACCAGGCCCGCAACTCGATGCGCGATGACATGCAGCCCGGCGATCTCGCCATCTTCTACCACTCGAACGCCACCCCGCCCGGCTCGGTCGGCGTCGCCCGCGTGGCTGGCGAGGCCTACCCGGACCCGACCCAGTTCGACGAAAAATCCGACTACTACGACCCGAAATCGAACCCCGATGCGCCGCGCTGGCTGCTGCGCGACTTCGAGTTCGTGGCCAAATTCCCCACTCCCGTTTCTCTAACGGAAATGAAGGAGGACCCGGCCCTGGAAGGCATGGTCGTCACCCTGAAAGGCACCCGCCTCTCGATCACCCCGGTTGAGGCCAAACACTTCAAGCACGTCTGCAAACTCGGCGGCTGGAAACCCTGATCCTCCT
>JAQGPE010000225.1 GCA_028293225.1 Akkermansiaceae bacterium
GGAAAAAGTCCCGGCCATGCTGGAGCAGGCGCGGCAGATCTGTGATTCCTTCCTGGCTTGTGGAGAAAATTATGCCCCGCAGAGCGGCCCGGGTCTGGCGATCATGGCGCACGCCGCGGGGAATGCAGGAGCGGCGTTGGACGCCTGGCATGACCAGCTCGCTCCGGAATTGAAGAAAGCCTATGACTACGCGCGCGGCCGTTACGGGTTGCCGAACAATCTGCGGGTCACTCGCTCTTCCCCTCTCCAGAGTCCGGCGATGACTCCGCAGCGGCGGGAGATCCTGAAGCGCTTCCTGTGCGACGCGCCGACGGTGGCGCGCGAGCTGCGCACGCCGTCGGAGATCATCTACCTGCTGGACTTTGAGGTCTTCGACAAGGACGACCTGTTCGCCGTGCTGGATGAGCTACCGAAGGACCACCCGCTGCGGGTGAAGTTCTTCGCCGAAAAGGCGGCGATCCTAAGCAACCGTTTTCACGATCCGGAAGAAGCAAGGCGTGGCTACGACGCGGCGCTGGCCATGGCGAAGGATAGCGGCAATGTACGAGATCTGCCGTATGTGATCGCATCCAAGGCGAAATCCCTGGCCGACGATCTGCACCGGCCGGATGAGGCGGCGGTGCTGCTGAAGGACATCGACCTCAGCCTGCTGGATGAGCGGGAGAAGGACTGGGTGACGGAGTTCCAGGCGAAGCAGAAGCACTAAGCGGATCGGCGAGCATGAACCCGGCCGCGGCTTATTGAGCGGCCGGGATCACCACGGCAGGCCAGGAAGAGAACGGCACGTTGATGATAACAGTGCCGGTCTCGGTGTAGGGAGGGGTGTAGACGCTGCCGTTGGACTTGATGATGGCATCGACCACGGTTTCGTCATCCAGTGGCAGGCGGACAATGGCGGAGTAGTCGGTCGCGATGTAGGTATGGGAGCCCTTTATGACAAGCTTGCGACTGCCGGTAATGAAGGGGGTTGCCGGCTGGGACAGGAAGTTGGCGTAGCCAATGAGGATAAACTTCGAGTTGACGCTCGTGACCGCTCCGGTGGAGGTCCGCCGGGCTTTGGCGATCGCCGCTTCAGCGCCCTTGAGAGTGGAATCGTTCATGAAGGAGGAGAAGATGGCTGGATCGACCTTCACCTCGCTACCGGTCCTTGAATTGATGGCGAAGAAGCCACTCGAGTCTCCCTGATCCGAGAAGCGCTCGACGAGGGTATAGCCGGTCTTGGCCGGAAGGTCCCCGGCGACGACCATGGCGTCCAGGACGGTGGCATTGGTGATCGACCGGCTGACGAACTGGGAAGTGGAGCTGTACGTGGTGGCGGTCTGAGCGACGACCGCCGCAGTGGCGGAGGTGATCTTCCCGGAAAAGGTCACCTTGTTGGTGACGTAAGCCGGTCGGTCAGTTGCGGCGGCGGTGGCGATCAGGGTCGCAGAAAGAAGGCTCAGGCGGAGCACTCTGAAAACGTTCGATTTCATGGTGGTAGGGAGAAGGACAATCCATGCGCCACGCCGTCCCGAAGGAGAGTGCGTGGCGGCGCGGCAGGAGTTAGCGAAAGGAAGGGGAAATGGACAGGAATATCTCCCAACTCCAGGACCCATCAAAGATAGGGCCATGACGCAGCAAAGGAAGGTAACAGCCCCACCGGAACTGGGATGGCTGGTGAACAACCCGCGCTTTTGGCAGCGATCGATTTCGCGGCCGAGGTCCATGACCAGCGTCATGATGGACTCCCTCTCCCCAGAGGGGCTCCGTGGCCCCAAAGGCCAAGGGTTATGCTCCATGCAACGGGCTAGCGCTCAGAGTTCAATAATTTACTCCACCATTTAAAAATTCGGATATCATGTTTCCCCAATGTCCCTCCGAGCTCATCATCTTGGCCATCCGCCACAATTTTGGTGATTTGGACATACCAATTAAAATCCGAGCCCGGCACACCATTCAAATATTGAAAGAACTTAGTATTTATCCCAAGCGTCCGATCAATCCTTTCCTTTTCCAGGCGCATCTTGGTATAATAATCCCTCTGATCATATTTAGCAATTTCGATCGTTACAGAAACGACATCGAAATGCATCGACTCTTTCCCATTTTTCTCCATTGGAGGAAAATTACCCGCCAATGGAATTCTCAATCCGTCTTTTCCTTGTAATACATACGAAAAAGGAGGCCACATTTCTTTTAGGATCATAACATCCCGCAATTCAACAGTTTTAGTTACATCGCCGTTACGGTCATTAAATTGCCAACAAACCAAAACCGCCACTAACAGTATCACCAAGATTGAAACAAAGAAGATCCGAGATTTCAATTTTGTCATTTTATTCAGGAGTCAACATTGTCCAAAGTGGGCTTTCGATGCCATCCTTGCCGAGTTCTGCAGCATCGCAACCGACCCACTAATCAGTGAGCTTTGCTTTGGCATCCCATTCCACAACATGTTTGTGGTTGAGAGCTTCGCCATGAACGCCTCTCCGATCAAGAGCGGTTGTGCTGCTACCAGAATTAAGAAAATCGAAAACGCTCTCTTAATACACCCCGGTGCGCCGAAGGAGGATAACGATTCCCCTCGCGACGATGATGCGGCTGATCTGGGCAATGACTTCCCGGCTGATCGGATTCAACCCCAGCTGAGTTGTTCCTGCCACCAGTGGTAGTTGCCGCGGTCGTCGGTGAGGATGTGGCCGAGGCCGGGCCAGGGGAGGTGGAAGCCGAGGCAGCGGGTGTGTTTTTCCGCGCACTCGGCCCAGTATTTCTTGCGGGTGACGACGGCGGTGGCGGGGTCGTGGTCGAAGTTGATGGTCCAGTCCGGGTTGGCGAACATCAGCAGGGCGTGATGGGTGAGGTCCATGAGGTGCAGGAACTCCTCGCCGCCGGAGCGGATGCGGAAGACGGCGTGGCCGTCGGTGTGGCCGGGGGCGCCTTCGATGCGGACCAGGCCGTCGAAGACCTCGGCGCCCGGTTTCACCGGCTTGAGGTTCGGCTGGAGGATGTCGAAGTTGGCGCGGACCTCCTTGATCATCGGCGGGATGCCGTTCTTGTCGCGCTTTGACTTGGAGAAGTCGGGATTCGGACCGCGCCAGAAGGCGAGTTCGTCCTCCAGCAGGTAGATCTTCGCATTCGGGAAGGTGGGCGCGCCGTGGGAGACGAAACCATTGAGGTGGTCCGAGTGCGAGTGGCTGAGGAAGCCGGCGGTGACCTGGTCCGGGGTGATGCCCACGGTGGCGAGGCCATCGACCAGCCAGCCCATTTTGGCATTGCCGTTTTTGCCGAAGCCGGCGTCGAAGAGCAGCACGTCCTTGCCGGTGCGCAGGACCAGCACGTTGACGTAGAGCGGCAGGGAGTCGAGGCGTTCGCCGTGGCGGATCATGACCTCCTTCATCTTCGGGCGGTCCTGCTCCGGCTCCATGAGGCCGAGGCCTTCGCGGAAGGCCAGGTCGCAGTCGCTGATGGAGAAGGCCTCCACCTCGCCGATTTTGAAGCGGTAGACGTAGGGGTTGCGGAAAGGAGCGGCCGCAGGGGTAGTGGGAGCGGCGGGAATCTCGGCTTTCGCGGCGGTGATGGCGGCCATGCCGGCGAGGGCGGTGCCGACGAAGCCGCGGCGGGAGATTTCGGGAGAGGTCATGGGAACACCCTACGGAAGGTGGCCGGGCTTTCGATCATAAATGGCGCAGACGCGGCCCGAAGGACGCTTGTCGAAGGTGGCTGAACTGAGTGGAACGACAGCCCGCAGGGGCAAATCAAGCCCCCCACTTCAGCGCTGAGGATTCACGGCCGCTGACTGCTTCAATCGATGACCTTTTCAAAGTGCGGCCTGCGGCCGTAAGCCCTCAGAGCTGAAGCGGGGACGCATCAGCCACCTTCGACAAGCGCCGGGCGTCACGCAAGCAGTGGTCGTCCCTGCCCAAGGTTTATTCTTTGGCCGTGTAGTCGAAGACCAGGGCCTTTTCCAGGTAGGGCTTCAGCTTGGCGAGAAAGGCCTGATGGGCGGCGCTGGGCAGGTATTTCTTGAGACCTTCGCGGTCCTTGAAGGTGACCAGGAAGCAGTGGGTGAAGCCGTCGTTCTTCGGCTCGACGTTCTCGGTGGTGCCCCACTCCAGCTTCTGGACCTCCGGGATTTCCTTCGGCAGCTCGTGGAAGGCTTTTTCCAGCTCCAGGACCTTGTCGGCGGTGGCCTCGGAGTTGAACTTGAACATCACGACGTGGCGGAACTCGCCGGCGGCGTGGCAGAGGGTCGCGGAAAGGGCGAGCAACGCGGGAACAAGGATCTTGCGCATGGTCCATGAGATGGACCCGGGGCGGGCGGGTGTCAAACTTCCACTGGGCGGCGGCGGAGGCGTTGTTTGGAATGCGGGCGGTTTGAAAAAGGGGCCTCAATTCCCATGGCGGGCAGGGGCCGGAGACCGCATGATACGCGGCGTTATGGATCAATCGAAGACCCACAGCAAAACCATCGGCTACCTGCTTTGGATTCTCGGCTTCATGGGAGCCCACCGGTTCTACTACGGGAAGAAGATCACCGGTATCATCTGGCTTTTCACCGCCGGTCTGTGCGGGATCGGCTGGCTGGTCGACCTGTTCCTGATTCCCCGCATGGAGGCGGAAGCCGGGCGGCGCTACCGGACCGGCCGGATCGGCTACTCGATGGCGTGGATCCTTCATACCTTCCTGGGGATCTTCGGGATCCACCGCTTCTACATGGGCAAGATCTGGACCGGGCTGATCTGGTTGGTCACCCTGGGCGTGTTCGGGATCGGCCACGTCTACGATTTCCTGACGCTCAACGAGCAGGTCGACGAGGTGAACGGAGAAGAGACCGCCCGCTCGGGCGTCGCGGTGCTTTCATGACATGACGGAAAAAGGGCGATGGAGAGAGTTCTCCATCGCCCTTTTTTGAAAACGGTCTCCGGTCGCGGCTCAGCGAGGGATCACCAGGACGCCGAACTCGCGCAGGCTGAGCTTGCCGTCGCTGTCCTTGTCGCGGCGGGCGAAGGTGTTCGCGAGCAGGCGGCCGGCGCGGTTTTTCGGCTCGGTGTCGGCGTATTCCTGCAGGGTCAGGAAGCCGTCGTGGTTGGCATCGGCAAGCTGGAAGGCTTCGTAGCGGACGGCGCGGCCGCCTTTGACACCGCCGCGGCTGTTGCGGAACTCGGTGATGCTCAGGCCGCCGCTGGCGTCGGTGTCGGCGAGGTTGAAGCGGTGCTTGGCATCGACCACGCGGGTCAGGCCGGTCTGGCTGGTGATGAACTCATCCAGGCTGACGCTGGAGTCCGAGTTGGCATCGGCGCGGACGAAGCGCAGGTCGTAGACGTTCGAGATGACGCGGGCGACGCCGAGGCCGGTCAGACCGAGGGCGGCGGTGAGGAGAAGGAGTTTCTTCATGTGAAAGATGATTTGGAGGGGTTAAATAAATCGACCCGGGGAGCCGGTCAAGTTCATGGTCGAACCGTTAGACGCGGGCGGGGCCCGGCGATTCAGTGAAAGAGCGTCCCCTTCTCCCCGTATCGTCTTTTTTGATATGCGGAACTCGTTTTCATCCATCGCAACTCTGCTCTTTTTGGCGTCGGTTTCCTGCGTTTCCGCCCGGGAGGTGCTGTTGCAGGGCAACGGCAAGCTGGCGCGCTGGAAGGACGGGGAGATCGTCTGGGAGATGCCATGGGGGGGAATCCACGACATCCAGCAGGATGCGAAGGGCCGGATCCTGGTCCAGCGGGACATGCACGAGGTCTGCGCGATTTCCCCTGAGGACAAGAAGGTGGTGTGGAGCTACGACGCGAAGACGGCCAATGGCAACGCGGGCAAGGCGCTGGAGGTGCACGCCTTCCAGGCATTGCCGGACGGGCATTTCATGATCGCCGAGAGCGGGGTCGGCCGGATCATCGAGGTGGATGCCGGCGGCAAGCTGGAGAAAGAGATCAAGCTGACCGTCGACCACCCGGCGGCGCACCGCGACACGCGCCTGGCGCGGAAGCTGGCGAACGGTCACTATCTGGTCTGCCATGAAGGCGACGGGATGGTCCGCGAGTATGACGAGACCGGCAAGGTGGTCTGGGACTACGCGGTGCCGCTTTTCGGCAAGCAGCCGGCGGATGGGCACGGCCCGGAGGCTTTCGGCAACCAGACCTTTTCGTCCCTGCGGCTGGAGAACGGCAACACGCTGATCGCGACCGGCAACGGGCACTCCGTGCTGGAGGTGACGCCGGGCAAGGAGATCGTCTGGAAGCTGGAGCAGAAGGAGCTGCCGGGGATCGTCCTGGCCTGGGTGACCACGCTGCAGATCCTGCCGAACGGCAACTACGTGATCGGCAACTGCCATGCCGGACCGGGGCAGCCGAACCTGATCGAGATCGAGCCGAAGACCAAGAAGGTGGTGTGGAAAATGGAGGAGTACGAGCGCTTCGGGAACGATGTCTCGAACACGCTGGTGGTGGTGCCGTGAGGGCTAACTACTACTTACCCAGTATCCGCTTCGCCTCCGCCTCCGCCTCCGGCAGGTAGGAGAGAAACTTGCTGCGATTTAGCGGCTTGCCCTCCAGGACGCCCAGGGCGGCCTTCACGAAGGCGTCCCTGACTTCGCCGGGGTTGTTCTCCAGCCATTGGTGGATGGCGTCCTTGCCATCCCACATCATCCCCTGGTCGATACCGCCGGCAAGTTGCTGGATATACCGGTCCTGGATCTCCGGCGCCAGCGTGCCCTCCGACAGCGGCGTGAGGAAGGAGATGTAGTCGCTCCCGAGGCGCCAGCGCATCGCTCCGGCGGTGGCCTCCACCTGCATCTCCGCCGGCAGAGTGGCGACCCACTGCATGGTCTCCGGAACCGGGCCGCGCATCGTGTGGGCTTCTCCCAGGCCCTTGATCGCATCGAGGCGTTGCGCCGGATCCTCCAAATTCATCACGTATTCCTGAGCCGCTTCGGGATCCTTGCTGTCGAAGGCACCCAGCACATTGTTAAGCCCGGTGTAGGAGGTGACGCCCAGGTTCTGGTCCAGCCACTCCATGGCTTTCAACGGAGATTCCGCCCTCAGCGGAGAGAGAAGAGCGGTGGCACGATACTGCCGGATGGGCGAGGTGGCACTTTCAAGGTAGTCCAGCATGCCATCCGGATCGGCCTTGCCCCATTCCAGGCACAGGGAGTCAAGCACCGCGCCCTGGTGTTCCGGATTGAGGGTGTGCATCCAGGCGAGGCAATCCTTGAGTCCGCGGTTCTCCAGCAGGAAGCTGCCATAGGAGTTGATCATGGTCCCGGTGAAGGGGCCCGGCAGGCTTTGATTCAACCACTTCGCCACGTCTTCCCGTTTCAGTTCGGGATGGTTCTCGAAAGGTGTGACGAAATTCATGACTCCGAAGGCTCCGAGCACTCCTTCCACGCGGCCGATCCAGCGGAAGGCCGCGGCGGGATTGCTCTCCAACAGGCCCTTCACTTCCATGATGAAGAAGCCCCCGTCCGCCACGGGATCGAATGGGCTCTTCTCCGTCGCCGGCGCGAAGCCAAAACGCGCCGGCAGACGCAGCGCGGCGGTGAAGGCCGCGTCCGGGTCAGTCTGAATCCACGCATGGAAGAAGGCGCGGACCATTTCGGGATCCGGCTGCGGGTCCTGTTTCAGCAGCCAGCGATAGAACTCCTGCGGATGATTCGCACCGAAGCCCGCGGCCCAGGCAGTGCGGTCATTCGCCGGCATCTCGAAAGCCAGCGCGGGCTGGCGGGTGGCCGCGGGCTCGTGAGCGGTCCCGCTTGCAGCGGCGGGCTGAGATTTCATCAGCGGCAGGAGGCAGCCGAGGAGGAGTCCGGCGCCAGCGGCGGGCAGGAAGGGAAGGAAGCGCTTCATGGCGGCGGCACGTGCTACTGCGCGGGTAGTTTTTTCAGGGCCTCCTCACGCAGGGTGGAGTCGCCGATTTCCTGCGCCCAGGCGAGAGCGCGGTTCGAATCTTTGGCAGCGAAGAATTGCACCAGGCCCTGGATCGCGGCGTCTTTGTCGGGACCCGCGGGCAGGTCTTCCGTCCATCTGGCGGCTCTGGGTGGATTGGTTCGACACCAGGCGGCGGCGGCGGCGCGGAGGCCTTCACCGCGCAGGGAGGCGTCGGAGATTTGCTGGACGCGATTCAGCGCGGCGACGGGATCGTTCACATGATAGACATCGCTGTCGCCGGCCCATTTTTCGACCAGGCCGGTCAGGGCCTCGCGCCGGGTCGCGGTGGCGGGGAGTTTGACGATGAGATCGAAGGCGCCTTCCGGATTCGTGGTGGCCCAGCGGCCGGGGCGCTGTTTGAGAAGCTGCGCCTGCTGTTCCGCCGGGAGGCGTGAGAGCATTTCCACGCCCAATCCGCCGGGCAGGGCGCGCAGGAGGGAATCCTTTGCCTTCATTGAGTCTTCGTCGCCGCCCAGGAGGTCGTGAGCGAAGGCGAGGCAGCCAGCCAGGTCCTCGCGCGACCAGCGCGGGAGGAGCTCCGCGAAGATGGCGGCAGTGAGCTTTGGATCCTTCTGCCGCCGCGCCCAAGCGACCAGGAGGTCGAAGTCCGGGCCGGCGACGGCCCTGGTGCAGAGGGTCGCCAGCCGCAGCGCCTCCGACCGGTCGGCCATTCGATCGATGGCGGCCATCATTTGCGTTGGCTGGCTTTCCATCAACCGGGCTATCGCCTGGTCGCCCAGGCCGGCCAGGTCGAGCGGAGGGCGGCTATCGCGGGTGGCGGCGGCGGACCGTCTTGCGGGAGAGGCTCCATCCGGATGCTCTGAGGTTGCGGACTTGCTGCCGAGGATTTGGCGGACGCCAAGAGCCAAGACGGCGGCGAGCAAGGTCGCCAAACCATGACTGGCGATGCGCCGCCATGGGAGGGCTGAGAGCTTTCCGTCCATCGGGGAGGGAGTGACAGCTTCCGGGGAGGGTCTCAAGGAAAAGTCTGTCAATTCGGTGTAGAGGCGGGGAGGGAGAACGTCGCGGCTCTCCAGGTCGGGACGCTCCCTCGCAAAGCCCCGGGCACCCCTGGCTGCCTCATTTCGCCGCCTTCGGGCTCTTGGAGGCCGCACCGGGTGACACGGACTCACCTCTAATAAAGGCTGGCCAAGCCAGCGCGATCCGGGCGGGATTCGCCGCGTGAGCGAAGCATTTCTGGAGATCCGGAACGCCAATGTCTGGCGTGGCGAGACGCTGGCGCTGCGCCAGTTTTCCCTGCAACTGAATCTGGGCGAAAGCGTGGCGATCCTGGGCCCGAACGGAGCGGGCAAGAGCACGCTGCTGAAGCTGCTGACCGGCGAGCTGCGCAACGAGGCGGACCCGGCGGCGAGCTGCCGGCTGTTCGGCGAGAATCTGTGGTCGCTGGAGGAACTGCGGCACCGGATCGGCGTGGTGATGCCGGAGGAAGTGGCGCGCTTTCACCCTGAGGAGGTGGCGGCCGATGTGGTGCTTTCCTCCCTGCGCGGGGCCTATGGGCGGACGCGCGACATGCGCTTCAGCAAGGCGGAACGGGCGAAGGCGGCGGAAGTGATCGAGCGGATGGGCGTGGCGGAGCTGGAGCGGCGGGACTTCGGCACGCTGTCGTCCGGTGAGAGGCGGCGGTTTCTGATCGCGCGGGCGCTGGTGCACGATCCGGACGTGGTGGTGCTGGACGAACCCTCAACCGCGCTGGATTTCGCCGCGGCGACGACGCTGACCGGCGCGCTGCGCACCCTGATCGCGGATGGTCACACGCTGGTGCTGGTGACCCACCACCCCGGGGAGATCCCGCCGGAAATGAACCGGACGATCCTGCTGAAAGGCGGTGAGGTGGCGGCGGACGGGCAGAAGCGGCGGGTGGTGAGCGGCGACTCACTGAGCAAACTTTTCGGCGTGCCGCTGGCGGTGTCCTGGTCGCACGGCTGGTGTTCGGTGCGTCCCGGGTAGCGAGGCTCCGCGGCTGGGAGCACGGGTGAAATGCAGGAACTCGACAGGTTTAGTGGACTGCCGTGACTTTTCTGTTGGATGACACAGAA
>JAQGPE010000312.1 GCA_028293225.1 Akkermansiaceae bacterium
GGGAGGAAGTCCGCGCGCCGGTATCGGTCTTCGCATGAAATGGACCGACCCCCAGCTCGGGCAGGGCGATCCATTCGCGGCGGCCCATCAGCAGACGCGGCATCCCGACCTGCTTCCACGGCAGTCCCATTTCCTTCGCCAACTGGCCGGAAGGAAGGTCGACCGCCTGGGGCACGGCCTTGTAGCTGCGGGGCTTGCGGGTCATCGGACGGCGTTACCTTGAGGGGATTTCCGGTCAGCGGGAAGGAGGGAATCCGGTGACGAAAAAGTCACCCCTCCAGCAAACTCGCCGCCATCGCCCGCGCCGACTCGCCGCCGCCGCCGAGCATGCGCACCAGTTCGCCGATCCGGGCCTCGCCGTTGACGGGATAGAGCCGCGAACGGGTCCGGCCGCCGGCGACCTCCTTCTCGACCACATAGTGCCGCCCTGCCAGGGCCGCGACCTGGGGGAAGTGCGTGATCGCCACCACCTGATGCCGTGCCCCGAGCACTGCCATTTTCTTCCCGACCGAGCGGGCGATCTCGCCACCGACGTTCGCGTCGATCTCGTCGAAGACCATCAACGGCGTGGCGTCCTGGTCGGCCAGGGCGCTCTTGATCGCCAGCATCACCCGGCTGATTTCGCCGCTGGAAGCGATCTGCCGCAGCGGCTGCAGAGGTTCGCCCGGGTTCGGTCCGAACTGGAACTCGATCCCCTCCAGGCCGGAGAAATTCGGCGTCTTGGCAGCCAGCACCTGCACTTCGAAGGACGACTGCTTGAAGCCGAGATCCTTGAGTTGGGAGGCGATCTCCTTGGCCAGCTTCGGTGCGGCCTTCCTGCGTTTCGCCGACAGGCCGGCACCCGCCTCATCGGTTTTCGCACGCAGCGCCGCGGCCTCGGCGGTCAGTTGCTCCAGACGTTCGCCACGATTTTCCACGGAGTCGTGGCGTGCCGCGGCGCGGTCCCGGTGCGCCAGGATCTCAGTCAGATCCGCGCCGTATTTGCGCTTCAAGGATTCGAAAAGGTTCACGCGGTTTTCCAGGCGGCTCGCCTCGGCGGGATCGATGTCGAGCTCCTCGGCATAGTCGGAAAGGGAGCGCTCCAGCTCCTGCAGCTCCATCGCCGCGCCTTCCAGACCCTGGGTCCGATCCCGGATCGTCGGGTCGAGCTTCTCCAGCTCGCGGACCAGCTTCTGGACTTCGGAAAGACGCACTAACAGGCCATCCTCCTCGCCGCCCAGAGCCGTTGCAGCCGCTCCGGAAAGCTCGACCAGCCGGCTGGCATTGCTGGCCCTGCGATAACGGTCGGCGATCTCTTCCTCCTCCTCCGGCTTCAGCTGGGCGGCATCGATTTCCGCCACCTGATGGCGCAGCAACTCCAGCTCCTGGCCGCTTGCGGACTCCGCCTGCTTCAGATCTTCCAGCTCGGTTTCCTTGTCGCGCCAGGTCCGCCAGGTGCTGCGATAGCCATCCAGCGCCGCGTCATTTCCGGCGTAGGCGTCCAGCATCGAAAGCTGGCGCTCGGTGGAAAGCAGCGACTGGTGGTCATGCGGTCCATGGAGATCCACCAAGTGTTCCCCCAGCCGCTTCAACAGCGCCAGGGTCACCGGGGAATCATTCACGAACTGACGGTTCACGCTCTGCCCGATCACCCGGCGCACGATCAGCGAGCCATCCTCACAGGCGTCCATGCCGCCTTCGGCCAGCACGGCATCGATGTCGGCCGAGTCCTTCAACTCGAAGACCGCCTCGACCGTGCAGCTGTCCTCGCCGCTGCGGATCAGGCCCTTGTCGGCCCGCTCGCCCAGCACGAGTTTCAGCGCGCCGACGATGACAGACTTTCCGGCGCCGGTTTCCCCGGTCACCCCGATCAGGCCGGGGCCAAGTTCCCATACGAGTTCATCGACGAGGGCGAGATTGCGGATTTTGAGAAGGGTGAGCATTGGCTTTGCCGGGGCGGGCGCATTATGCGAGCTTTCGGCCCCGAATCAATGGCGGCGGACTTCGAACTCACCTTCCTCGGCACCGCCACCTCGGTGGGCGTTCCTGTCATCGGCTGCCCGTGCGCCGTTTGCCGGTCCGCCGACCCCCGCGACAAGCGCACCCGGTCCTCGATTCATCTGCAATACGGCGGGATTTCCCTGCTGATCGACTCCGGACCCGACCTGCGCCAACAGGCTCTGCGTGAAGGCCTCACCCGCCTCGATGCAGTGATCTACACCCACTCCCATGTCGATCACGTGGTCGGCTTCGACGAACTGCGGGCCTTCTGTTGGTTCCGCAACGATCCCCTGCCCATGCACGCCACCCAGGCCTGCATGAATACCCTGCAAACCATGTTTCCATGGGCGTTCATCGCGGTCGACAACGCCTACCGTGGCTACATCCGCCCGGATCCGCTGATCATCACCGGCCCTTTCTCTTACGGAGATGTCACGATCACTCCGCTGCCGGTGGTCCACGCTTCGGTCGAAACGCTCGGCTTTCTGATTGAAATCCCGGAAAAACCGAAGATCGCCTACCTCCCGGATGTCAAAGTCATCCCGGACGAAACCCTCGAGATCCTCCGCGGCACAGACATCCTGATCATCGACGCCCTGCGCCCCCTCCCCCACCCGACCCACCTCTCCGTGCCGGAAGCCGTGGCGATCATCGGCGAGCTGGAAATCGGCCGGGCGTGGCTGACCCACATCGGTCATGACCTGGGCCACGCCGAACTGGAGGCCAGCCTGCCGGATCACATCCGCGTCAGTTACGATGGCCTGAAGCTCGCGTTCTGACAGGCCTTGGCGTCGCCGCTGTTAGGCGTTCACTTATCTGCCAGCTCCCGGCTGGGCGGCCCAGCCGACTTCTTCTTGCGCCGTTTCGCACGCTCGCCATTCTAAGCCTGTGTTCCGGCTTGCCATTTTTCTCCTGCTCTTTCCGGTCGCCGCCCTAGCCGGTCCGATCGAGCCTGTCCCTGCCACGGTGGCGGTGCTTTACAACTCCTCGATCCCGGAGTCGAAGCAGCTGGCGGAGACCTATGCCGAAGCCCGCTCGATTCCCGCTGCAAATCTCGTCGGACTGGCCTTGTCGGGAAATGAGGAGATCACCCGCGAGGAGTATAACAAGACGCTGCGAACCCCGCTGGCGGCGGAATTCGACAACCGGAAGTGGTGGGCCCGCTCCAAAAATCCGGAGGGAAATCTGGCCCCCACGCTGATGAGGGTCCGCATCGTCGCCTGCATGCGCGGAGTGCCCAGCCGCATCAGCCGCGAGGCGGATACCCCGGCGCCCAAAGAAGGCGCGCCGCCCTACTCCGTCGCCAACGAAGCCTCGGTGGATTCCGAGCTGGCGTTCCTGGCGCTGGATGGCCTGCCTCTGAACGGACCACTGAACAATCCTTACTACAACAAGGACGAGCCGTTCCTGAAGTTCGCCACTCCCATCCTCCTCGTTGGTCGCATCGACGGCCCCACTTTCGAGGTCTGCAAGCGGATGATCAAGGACGCGGTCGAAACCG
>JAQGPE010000329.1 GCA_028293225.1 Akkermansiaceae bacterium
TGGCTCGAGCGCCGTCAGAAAGGCCCTCGCCCGATCCGGATGCTCCGCGTACCACGACTCCTCCGAATCGCCCGGCTGCTCTCCCCCCATTCCCGGCAGTGTCAGAGTATCGAGGGAAGCCAGTTTCACCGAAGGGACGGAAGCGGCGGACGTCCAGATCCCGGCGATCAGGGAATGCGCCGCAAAATTGTCATTCGAGTTCGCCACCAGCGGCGGCATCCACCGCGCCGTCCCGAAGTCCTCTCCCTTCGCCTCCCATTCAGCCCGATACCTTTCCCATCGCTGGATGTCGCCCCGGATCCCCCACTCGCGGACTCCCATCAGCGCCGCCATCCCCACGATCAGAATCGTCACCAGCACGATCCAGCTCTTTCCCCTCCAGATCACTGACCGGGGCGACACGGCAGTGGCAGGCTCTTCTCCCGAGTTCATGCCCCAACCCTGCCATCCGGTCCGCCGATTCCAATCCCCGCCTGCGGGAAAATCACAGCCGCTCGATTTTGGAATTTCGGCGGCGGGAAATGCGGTTTAAGCACACTCATGCACGATCCGCGAATCGATCAGCTGGCCAGCCAACTCGTCAATTACTCTACTTCCCTCCAGAAGGGCGAGAAGGTCCTTTTCGACCTCTTCGACGTTCCGAACTCGATCGGGCTGGCACTGATCCGCGAAGCCCGCGCCAAGGGAGCGCTCCCGGTCATCCGCATCCACGACTCCCGCCTGACCCGCGAAATGCTAAAGGGCGCCGAGGAAGAGCAGTACCAAATCATCTCAAAGAACCTCCTCGCCGAGATGCAGGACATGGATGCCTACATCGCCATCCGCGGCGGTCACAACATCGCGGAAAGCAGCGACGTCCCCGCCGCCTGCATGCAGCTCGCCATGCGGCTCACGCGCCCGGTCCAGGACTGGCGAGTGAAGAAGACCAAGTGGTGCGTGCTGCGCTGGCCGTCTCCCTCCATGGCCCAGCAGGCCGGCATGAGCACGGAGGCCTTCGAGGACTTCTACTTCGATGTCTGTCTGGTCGACTACAAGGCCCTGGTGCCCGCCGCCACCGCGCTGAAGGAACTCATGGACAGCACGGACCTGGTGGAGATCAAGGGCCCGGGCACCGACCTGCACTTCTCCATCAAGGACATCCCCGCCGTGGTCTGCGCCGGCACCAACAACATCCCGGACGGTGAAGTCTTCACCGCTCCCGTGAAGGATTCCATCGAGGGCGTCCTCTCCTACAATGCTCCGACCATCTACCAGGGCATCCCCTTTGACTCCGTGAAGCTGACCTTCGAGAAGGGCAGAATCGTCAAGGCGGAATCGCCCGGCAAGGACAAGGAGATCAACAAGATCCTCGATAGCGACGACGGCGCCCGCTACATCGGCGAGTTCGCCCTCGGCTACAACGCCGCGATCAAATACCCGATGCGCGACATCCTCTTCGACGAAAAGATCGGCGGCTCCTTCCACTTCACTCCCGGCCAGGCCTACGAGGAAGCCGACAACACCAATCGCTCCCAGGTTCACTGGGACATGGTCTGCATCCAGCGTCCGGACTACGGCGGCGGCGAGATCTGGTTCGACGGCAAGCTGATCCGCAAGGACGGCGTCTTCCTGGCAAAGTCGCTGGAAAAGCTCAACGGCTGAGCCTACTTCCTCCGGTCTCCTTCCCGGCCTGCCTCCCTGCCCCGGGAAGCAGGCCGTTTGTTTTACTTCGCGCCCTTCCACCCTGGCCCCTTGTCAGAAGAAAGCGGCGGAGCCATGCTTTCACCCATGATCTTGAGATGGGTGATAACCGGCTACCTGCTGCTGACTCCGGCCGCCCGCGCCTCGGTAACGGTCGCCTGGAAGATCCCCGTCAGCTCTCTGATCTCCGGTTACCAGACTCATCCGAAGGTCCACAAACTCGACAAGCCGCCCCTTCCCTCGCCCGTCTTCGAGAGCGCCGATCCCCTGTGGGATATCTCCGAGGCTCTTTCGTCGCGCTGGAGAGATCCCGAAGGCCTCCATTCCCTGCCTCACTCCGGGCTGCCGCCGATCGCGGGCTCCTGGACCGGCGAGTTCATCGTCTGGAACGAAAAATCGGGACTCATCGTGGCCAGAGGCGAAGAGAACGAAATCGCGGCGCTCGAGACGATTCTGGGTTTCCAAAAACTCCCGGAAACCTTCTCGACCAAGGTCGAACTCATCGACGCCCGCACCCCTGACCAGCCCTCCCGCTCCTTGAGCCTGCTGGCAAGAAACCACGAGAAAGCTTCAGCCAAAACCGCCGCGTTCAAAGCCACCCTCACCACCACGGATGTCTACCTGCCTCTCCGGGAAGTCGAACTGACCGCAACCTGGCAGACCCGCGATCAGGTCTCCTGCCATGTCGACGCCTCCGCCACCGTGCGCGACGGCGTCCCCTTTCGCTTTGCCAAAAAAGACAGCGAAGAACTCCTCGTCACGGTGACCCGGGTGCTCCCGGACGGCTCCCCCTATCTGACTGGCCGCTCCCGCGAGATCAATGGAGTCATCGAACCCTGGCCGGAAGAACGGGAAGCCCCTATCCCACCAGCCCAGCCGCTTGGAGGGCATCTCTTCATCGGCTGGTTCCCCATGACACCGCCAGACACTTGGGGGATCGATTCCAGGGATCTCAAGAAA
>JAQGPE010000337.1 GCA_028293225.1 Akkermansiaceae bacterium
ACCGCCTATGTGAAGCTAAAAAATCCCGACCTTCGCATCATCCCGATCGTCCTCGGCAGCTTCGGCTACACCTACGGCTCTCTCCTCGGCGTATTCCTGATCGGGATGCTCACCAAGACCCGCGGCACCTGCACCGGCAACGTCATCGCCATGCTCGCCGGCTTCGTCGCCGTCGCCATCCTGACCGACCTGCCGAATGACGTCTGGCACATGCTCAGCGGCCACAAGGCCTACACCCCGCCCACCTGGATGCCAGTGATCGCGTTCCCCTGGCGCATCATGGCTGGCACACTGGTGACGGTCGCCGTCGGCCTTTGCTTCCCGCGCAGGGGCGCTGCCTATATCGCCCGAACCGTCGCCTGACCCGCCCTTATGATCCACGAAGACCTCGCCGCCCTGCTCGTCCGCCGTCGCGAAATCATCGCCGACCACCCCTTTCGCGACCGCGATACCATCGGTCATCTGGAGGCGCTGAAAGGCATCTCGGAGGAAATCGCCGCCTGGCAGGAATCCCACCGCGCGGAGCTCCCGCCCCGGCTCGACCATTTCCTGACCAACTGCTCCTTCGACAAGGCTCTGTTCTTCCTCGAATCCGAGGGCACCTGGACGGGCCATTGAAACACCCCATATTTATTTTGTAGACCGCAGCCCCCGTCCTGCAACGATCTCCCGCTCCCGCTCCACTCGATTTTGAGCTTCCGCTTGCCCGGCACGGGGACGACCCGTTAGCTTCCCCGGCGAGCCATTATCCGTGAGTTCTCCCGCGCAGCACATCGTCGGCATTCTTCCAGCTCGTTGGGGGTCCACGCGCTTCCCCGGGAAGCCGCTTCATCTCATCGCCGGCAAACCCCTGATCCAACACGTCTGGGAGCAATGCCGGAAATGCACCCGTCTCGACGAGTTGTTCATCGCCACCGATGACGAGCGCATTTTCGCCGCCGCCGCTTCCTTTGGCGCTCAGGCGGTGATGACTTCGCCCGACCACCCGACGGGCACCGACCGCCTAGCGGAAGCGGTGCGCGCCCTGCCCCAGGCGGCCATCATTCTCAATATCCAGGGCGACGAGCCGCTGATCGATCCCGACCTGATCGACGAACTGGCCGAGGCGATGGTTGCCGATCCCACCCTGGACATGGCCACGGCTGCGAATCCTCTTGATCCTGCCGATCCCGCGGTCCACGACCCGAACGTCGTGAAGGTCGTCACCACGCTCGCGGGCAAGGCCCTCTACTTTTCACGCTCTCCCCTGCCCTATTTCCGCAATGCCGTCCCCGGCCTTCCGGTCATGCGGCACAAGGGAATCTACGCATACCGGCGGCATTTCCTCGAACGCTTCGTCACCTGGCCCCCTTCTCCGCTGGAGCGGGCCGAATCGCTCGAGCAACTGCGCGCCCTGGAAAACGGCGCCTCGATCAAAGTTCTCCTGACCCACGACACCTCACCCGGTGTCGACACACCCGAGCAAGCCGCCCACGTCGAATCCATCCTTCTCTCAACCAGCCTACTCCCATGAAATACATCTTCGTCACCGGCGGCGTCGTCTCCTCCCTCGGTAAAGGTCTCGCCGCTGCCTCGATCGGAACCCTCCTCGAGCACCGCGGACTGAAGGTGCTGATGCAGAAGTTCGACCCCTATCTCAACGTCGACCCCGGCACCATGTCGCCCTTCCAGCACGGCGAGGTCTTCGTCACCGACGACGGTGCCGAGACCGACCTCGATCTGGGTCACTACGAGCGCTTCACCTCCGGCGTCCTGTCCCGGATGAACAACCTCACCTCCGGCCAGGTCTTCGACTCCGTTATCAAGAAGGAGCGCAAGGGCGAATACCTCGGCAAGACGGTGCAGTTCATCCCGCACGTCACCGACGAGATCAAATCCCGCATTCACACGGTTTCCGAGAACAACCCGGAGGTCGACGTCCTGATCACCGAAATCGGCGGCACGGTCGGCGACATGGAGGGTCTGCTCTTCATCGAGGCCCTGCGCCAGTTCGCCCTCGAAGTCGGCAAGGAGAACGTCTGCTTCATCCACGTCACCCTGCTGCCCTTCATCAAGGCCGCCGGCGAAGTGAAGACCAAGCCGACCCAGCAGTCGGTCGCCAAACTGCGTGAACTCGGCATCCAGCCTGACATCATCATCTGCCGCACCGAGGCCGATCTCGACGAGGACAACCGCAAGAAGATCGCGATGTTCTGCAACGTGGAGAAGAAGAACGTCGTCGCCTTCCGCGATGTCGATCACACCATCTACGAGTGTCCACTCGACCTGCGCCGCGACAAGATCGACCGTCTGGTGGTCGACCGCCTCGGCCTCGGCGCCACGCCTCCTCCCGCGCTCGATGACTGGGAGCACTTCGTCCGCCGCGTCATCCACCCGAAGCACAAGGTGACCATCGCCGTCGCCGGCAAGTACATCGAGCTGCAGGATGCCTACAAGTCGATCTACGAATCCCTCATCCACGCGGGCGCCCACCACGATACCAAGGTGAACATCGTCCGCGTCGAAGCGGAGGCGATCGAAGACCACGGCGCCAAGGCGGTCATCGGCGATGTCGACGGCATCCTGGTCCCCGGCGGCTTCGGCGACCGCGGCATCGAGGGCAAGATCCTCGCCGCCCAGTACGCCCGCGAGAACGACATCCCGTATTTCGGGATCTGTCTCGGCATGCAGATCGCCACGATCGAGTTCGCCCGCAATGTCTGCGACATGCGCGACGCCAACTCGACCGAGTTCAACAAACTGACCTTCTACCCGGTCATCTGCCTCCAGGAAGAGCAGAAGGGCATCGACGACATGGGCGCCACCATGCGCCTCGGCTCCTGCGAAAGCATCGTCTTCGCCGGCACCAGGGCTTCCGACCTCTACGGCGGCGCGGATCGCATCCACGAACGCCACCGTCACCGGTATGAGTTCAACTCCGACTTCCAGGATAAACTCCAGGAAATGGGCCTGGTGATTTCATCGGTCTCCGCGAAGGAAGGCCTGGTGGAAATCATCGAACTGCCGAACCACTCCTTCTACGTCGGCGCCCAATTCCACCCGGAGTTCCAGTCGAAGCCGAACCACCCGCATCCGCTGTTCGCCGGTTTCGTCAAGGCCTCCCTGGACCGCTCGATGGCGGGCGTCTGATTTCTATCCCGCCGGGTTGGCTCGCGTCATGGCGGCTCGGCCCGGAGTCGCCGGGACCATCGACCTAACAAAACCACGGGATCGGAGGGTGGATTCGATCCTTTGATTCAGCGGAGGAATGGATAGAGGTTTGGGCCGACCCTTCACCTGAAGATTCCTTTGGCTCCTCCCCCAGACAAACCCGGCCAGCCTCCGTCGAGCATTCAGCGCAGCCGCCGCAAGCTGGCCTTGCACGTCGCCGTGCTGGCGCTCGTCTGCGCCCTCCCCATCATCGGGCTCGCCCTCTATTTCCTGTCCTCCGGATTGGAACGGGAGATTGCCGTGGCAGAGCATGAAAGGATCGGGCTGAACCATGTCCGCCAGAGCGTCTCCGTGCTGGAAAAAGCAGTGCGCCTGGCATGGAGCGACACCGGTGACGATCCGGTGATGATCGCGGAGCTGGACCGCGCCCTCACGGCCCTGGATGAAGCCGAAGCCTCGATCTCCAGCACCATCGCACCGGGAGCGCCGACTTTCACCGCCGTGCCGGAGTCGCCCCACAGCGGGTCCGTCCGCTCCCACTGGCAGAACGTCAAGGACAGCGAGCCGGGTTCACTCGACCGCCATGCCGCGCTCCGGCACCTGACCGCCCAACTGCATCATGGTATTTTCCAGGCCAGCGATCGCAGCGGTCTCAGCTCCGGTCCGGAAAACGAGATCAGCGCTCTGTCGGATGTCGTGGCCGTGGGCCTGCCTGCCCATGTCGAGCGGCTGCTTCACATGCACGAAGTCATGGTTCCCGACCTGCGCAAGAAAGGTTGGGATGACTCGACCCGCGCGGTGGCCGGCATTTTCGCCCGCCAGCTGGAAGACGAAGACATCAGGCGGCTGAGCCGCAGCATCAATGCGGCACTGACCGCCGATCTGCGCTCGGCTCATTCGGTCGATTCCTTCCAAAGCGGCTACCCTACAGAGGCCAATGCCCTGCTGGCGAGCCTGCGCCAACTCAGTGCCGCCACCCAGCCGCTCGAATCGGACACCGCCCCCGCGACCGATCCCGAGGCTTTCGATGAGGTGCTGGATTCCGCCTTCGAGGCCGCCGTGGTGGGTTGGAACGCCTCCATCGCCCAGCTCGACATCCTGATCGGGGATCACGTCTCAGAAGCGGTGAACCGCCGCGACCGGGCCATCGGCATTGCCGCGATCTGCTCCCTCGCCCTGCTCCCGCTGGCGTGGCTGTATTTCCGTTTCTTCATCCGGCCGGTGATGCAAACGATCATCGATGATGCCGCCAGCCATCAGCGCGATGCCGAAGCCGCCCGCGCCGCCGCAGATGAATCGGCCCGGCGCCTCAGGCAGACCCAGGCCGCC
>JAQGPE010000343.1 GCA_028293225.1 Akkermansiaceae bacterium
CCTGCGCAATGAGATGGGCGAGTCGAAGCGCTTCCTGGACGAGAAATTCAACATCCGGGTCAACACCTACGCCTATCCCGGCGGCTTTCACACCGACGAGATGTTCCCGCTGGCGAAGGAACTCGGCTATACCCAGCTCTTCACCGTCATCCCCGGCAAGATCCGCCGCAGCAGCAATGATCTGCTCCTGCCGCGCTACATCGTCATGGGCACCCACGACAGCGTCTTCGACATGGGCGTGTCCTTCAACGAGACGGCTCTCAAGCCGACGAAACCCGGCGAAGTGAACGTCGCGCCGGCCCGCCAGACCACGCCCTATCCGGTCTCTCCGGAACCGGGAGCCGTGGTCGATACGCGGGTGCCGCTCGTTACCGCCGACCTCTCGACCGTCACCGACATGGAGCCGAAGAGCCTGGTGATGCGCATCAGCGGCTTCGGCGAAGTTCCGGCGTTCTTCGATCCCGACAAGAAGACCCTCACCTGGAAGATCAACCGTCCCCTGCGCAGCGCCAGCTGCCAGGTGGCGATCACCTGGCGCGACGCCAAAGGCAAGGCCCCCGAACTGCCCCTGCGCTGGACCTTCAATATCGACACCGAGGCGGCCTACACCCCGCAGGAGTGAAAATTCCGGATTCCCTCCGGCCCTTTTCCCGTTCAAGTTCCCCGCCCTCCCACCGCTCTTTCCCGCCTTCCGTCCATGTTTTCCTCGCTCTCCGACTCGCTCGACAAGACCTTCCGCAACCTCCGCGGCCTCGGGAAGATCTCCGACAAGAACATCGCGGACGCCCTGCGCGACATCCGCCTGGCCCTGCTGGAAGCCGATGTGGAGTTCAGCGTGGCGAAGGATTTCATCGCCCGGGTTAAGGACAAAGCCATGGGCATCGACGTGTTGAAGTCGATCAAGCCAGGCGAGCAGATCGTTAAAATCTTCCATGACGAACTGGCAGGCCTGCTCGGCGGCGACCAGGAACCTCTCAATCTGGAAGAGCCACCGACCCGAATCCTGCTCTGCGGCCTCAACGGCGCGGGCAAGACCACCACCGCCGGCAAACTGGCGAACCGCCTGAAGAAGGCCGGCAGCAAACCGCTCCTCGTCGCCTGCGACCTTTACCGGCCGGCCGCCATCGAGCAACTCGCGACGCTGGCCAAGCAGATTGACGTGCCCGTCTACACCCCCGACGCGTCGGAAACGGACGTCGTTAAGGTCGCTGGCGATGCCCTCAAGTGGGCGGAGACCCAGAACCACACCGTCATCATTTTCGACACCGCCGGGCGTCAGGAGCTGGATGAGCGCCTGATCGCCGAGCTCAAGCGCCTGCACACCTTCCTGAACCCGAAGGAAACGCTGCTCGTCGCCGATGCCGCCACCGGCCAGCAGGCCGTTTCGGTCGCCCGCCATTTCGACGAAGCGGTCGGCATCACCGGCATCATCCTGACCAAGCTCGACGGCGACGCCCGCGGTGGCGCGGCCCTGTCGATGCGCTCCGTCACCGGCAAGCCGATCAAGTTCGCCGGTGAGGGCGAGAAGCTCGACCAGCTGTTCGAATTCCATCCCGGCCGCATGGCGGACCGTATTCTCGGCATGGGCGACATCGTCACCATGGTCGAGCAGGTCGCCTCCAAGCTCGACGAGAAGGACGCCATGAAATCGATGGCCCGTCTCGCCGAGGGCAAGTTCGATTTCTACGATTTCCTGGATCAGATGAAGATGATCCAGAAGCTCGGCGACCTGAAGGGTCTGATGGGCCTGATGCCGGGCTTCAACAAGATCAAGAAGCAGATCCCCGACTCCGCCTTCGACCCCAAGCGGATGAAGCGCACCGAGGCGATCGTGCTTTCCATGACGCCCGACGAGCGCCGCCGCCCGGAGATCATCAAGGCCTCCCGCCGCGACCGCATCGCCAAGGGCTCCGGCACCAGGCTGGTGGAGGTCAATCAGCTCCTCAAGCAGTTCGGCGAAATGCGCAAGATGATGCGCTCGCCGAACAAGATGAAGAACATGATGCAGCAGATGGGCGGCATGCCCGGCGGCGGCAATCTGGGCGGCCTCAGCGACCTGATGAAGGGCATGAAAGGGCTGAAGAACATGAAGGGCAAGTTCCCTCCGTTCTGAGCGGTCACCCGTTGGTTTTCGCCCCGAATATGACGCTCGATGGACAAGGCTCCGCCGGAGCGGCTGCGGATCCATCGCAGGGATATGCCCTATTCGTCGAATCGCTGCGCGGTTCCGCGGACTACTGCCCTCCTTATGCGGATGAATTCACCGCGGACCACCGGCGGCTCCATGAATCCATCCAACCATCCCTGCCGGGTCTCGCCGGGTTCCTCGATAGCCAGCCGGCCGGGGTGATTCAGAAACTGGCGGGCGAACTCTTGGGAAAAGATGTCGCTCCGACCGTCCACAATGTCCTCCTCGCCGAGATCGCTGCGGTCTTTTTAGAGGCCCTGGCGAAGCAGGACCCGCAGGCGGCGATGACTCTCTATGACCACCTCGAAAGCTGGTTGGCGGACCTTCCAGCTCATGAAGAGGCCCTTCAGGCGGTCCTGACTCCAATGATCCCCGGGGATCTGAAAATGGCGGCGAAATTCTTTTCCCTGAAGAGCGGAAACATCACTCGCGGCTGGAAAGGAGGAGTCGCACTGGGCGCGCTGATGGAGGCCTGCGTTTCCCAGGGCCACACGAGGACGAGCCCGGTGCTGGCCCAACTGAGCGGCCATCCCGACTATCTCGACGCCATGGATGGCTACTTCCCTGAAGAGGAAGCGGGCACCGGGAGTTGATATCCCGGATCAGGGTTGTCGTGGAGTGGGGCTTCAAGTCCGGACCCTGGTCGAGATCGACAAAGGAGAGGCTGAAGTCTGTATTGAGATCAAAAGCGTCCTTCCGCCCGAAAAAGGCACCCGGGCTCCGTCGTATCGCCAGCTGCCTCTCTCTTTCAGCCACCATGTCTTTCTCACTCCGCCTTTTCGCCCTCGCTATCGCATGGGGTGCCGCCGCATTCACCTGCGCTGAGGGCGAGGCAAGCGCTTCCCCTCCTCCGGCCGAGACCTCGAGCGGCTGGGTCAAATACGGGGACAACCCCGTCTTCGGCGGTGCGGAGCTCGGCACCTGCTTTGACCTCTCGATGTTGCAGGAGGATGGGCTCTTCAAAATGTGGTTCTCCTGGCGGCCGAAGCACGCCATCGGCTACACCGAAAGCGCGGATGGCGTTCACTGGAAGGAACCGCAGATCGTCCTGGCGCCCGACAGCCGCTACCCTTGGGAGAGCGAAGATCTCAACCGCCCCGCCATTCTCAAAAAGGACGGAGTCTATCACCTCTGGTTCACCGCCCAGGCCGGTGGCAGATCGGTGATCAGCTACGCCACCAGTCCGGACGGCGTGAACTTCTCCAGGCGCTCGGAAAAGCCCGTGCTCATTCCGGAAACGTCTTGGGAGAAGGTTGCGGTGATGTGCCCGCATGTGGAATGGGACAGCGAAGCCAAGCTTTTCCGCATGTGGTACTCCGGCGGAGAGCAGTATGAGCCGGACGCCATCGGCTATGCGACCAGCACGGATGGCGTGGCTTGGACAAAATACGCCGCCAACCCGATTTTCGCCGCCGATCCCTCCCGGCTGTGGGAGAACCACAAGGTCACCGCCTGCCAAGTCCTGCATCACGGGGACTGGTGGTACATGTTCTACATCGGCTTCGAGAATGACAACCTCGCCCGCATCGGCATGGCCCGCTCGCGGGATGGCGTCACCGGCTGGCAGCGCCACGCCGGAAATCCGATCGCCGGACCCGGCCCGGGCAAGTGGGACAGCATCGCCGTCTACAAGCCGTTCGTCATCTTCGATCCGGCCGCAGATCTCTGGCGGCTCTGGTACAACGGACGCAACCAGGATTTCGAACGCATCGGTTTGGTCACCCATCCCGGAGAGGATCTGGGCTTTGTCGAAGACGTCGCGACGAATCCGTCCGCGGACTCTGCCGGGGCCATCCTGCGCACGGAGGATTTCCGGCATTACATCGAAAGCTTCAACGCCACCGACAATGAACTCTACCGGCAGGCCTTTCCCAACACCGCAGCCTGGGATTTCCTGTCCCGGAACGTCCCCTTTTTCGAGTGTCCCGACAAGGACCTCGAGAAGACCTGGTACTTCCGCTGGTGGACCCTGCGCAAGCATCTCAAAAAGACCGCCGCTGGCAGCTATGTCTTCACCGAGTTCCTGCCCGCCGTCCCGTGGGCCGGGAAAGAAAATACCATTTCCTGTGCTGCCGGCCATCACTTCCGCGAAGCCCGCTGGCTGCGCGATCCGCGCTATCTGAACGACTACGCCCGCTTCTGGTTCGAAGAAGGAGCCTCTCCCCGCCAGTACTCCTTCTGGGCCGCGGACTCGCTGATGCAGCAGGCGCGGGTCACCGGTGACGACTCGCTCGCGCGCTCGCTGCTGCCCGCCCTGCGCGAAAATCACGCGGCCTGGGAGCGCGAGCACCGCGATCCCAACGGCTTGCTGTGGCAGAGCGGCAACAGAGACGGCATGGAAGTTTCCGCCGCCGAGGCCGAGTTCGGGACTGACGCCCAGTATCGTTCCACCCTCAATAGCGACGTCGCAGCCGACGCGCTGGCCCTGGCTGAACTCACCACCCGGACCGGCGATGCCGCCGCGGCCGCCGGCTACCGCGCCGACGCCGCGCGCCTGATTTCCCTGAGGGACGAAAAGCTCTGGGACACCGCGGCGGCGTTCTACAAAGTCGCGCCCCGCGAAGCCTCACCCGGCCAGCCGCTGCGCCTCGCCCACGCCCGGGAGCTGCACGGCTACACGCCATGGTATTTCGATAACACCCTGCCACCGGCGGGCCACGATCTCGCATGGGCCCAGCTTGCCGATCCGCAGGGATTTGCCGCACCCTTCGGCCCCACCACCACCGAGCAGCGTGACCCTGGCTTCCGGCTGTCCTATCAGGGACACGAGTGCCAGTGGAATGGTCCAAGCTGGCCCTATGCCACCTCCATCACCCTCACCGCGCTGGCGAACCTGATCGAGCAGCGGGACGCCGCCTCCCTGCGCGAGACATGGTTGAAGACCTTCACCGGTTACGTGCGTTCGCAACGACTGCGCCTGGATAACGGGACGGAGGTTCCCTGGATCGACGAAAATCTGAACCCCGCCACCGGCGACTGGATTTCCCGCACCCGCCTGAAGACCTGGGAGAACGGCGCGTGGTCCGTCGCCAAGGGCGGCGTCGAGCGCGGCAAGGACTACAACCACTCCACCTTTGGCGATCTCGTCATCACGGGGATCGCCGGATTGCGCCCTGCGGAGGGCAGCCGTTTCGTGGTCAATCCGCTGGCGCCCGCCTCGTGGGACTACTTCTGCCTGGATCGCATCCCCTATCACGGGAAGACGCTGACCATTCTCTACGACAGGTCCGGAACCAAGTATCTCAAAGGCACGGGTTTGATGGTCTTCGCGGACGGGCAGAAAATCGCCTCTTCGCCCACCCTGGGACGATTGGCTTGCGACCTTGCGGCTCCGGCGAAATAGAAAGCCCCTGACGAGCGGGGATGAATCGTCAGCCCGCTGTCCCCGCCGCGATGATTTCCCGATACGTCACCGCGTCCTTCGTCTCCTGCCGCTTCAACTCCGGATCCTTGTCGAGGTCGACATAGTAGAGGCCGAAGTCGGTGTTCGGATCGAAAGCGTGGCCCCACTCGCGGTTCTAGGTGATCGACCAGTAGTTGTAGCCCTTCACCGGCACTCCATTGCCGAGCGCCGCCTCCACCTGCTGCAGATGCAGCCGCAGGTAGTCGCTGCGGGAAATGCCGTTGGCGACCGGCACGCTGCCGTTTTCCACGATGAAAAGCTCCTGATCCGGGAACCAGCGGTGGAAGCGCCGCAGGGCGTGGAAAAGCCCGCGCGGCCAGACCGGCGCCTTCAGGAAACGTCCGTGCGCCGCCTCCTCCAGCGCCCGGAAACGGTTCAGCTTCCAAGTCGGCAGCCCCCAGTAGTAGTCGAGCCCCACAAAGTCCTGAGCGCCCACGGCCTCCTGCGGGCAAAGCTCCTCCGGCAGGCGGCCCGAGGTGCCGAGATACCACCAGTTGGCATTGGCGATGAGGCTGACCGTGCCCCAAAAGCGCCACGCCCAGTTCAGCCACCCGGAGGGCGACTGCAGGACTTTGAGACGGTTCGCCGGCTCCACGGGAATGATCTCCAGGGCTTCCTCGTGGCCCATCACCTGGCGCGCGATCTCCCTCGCCAGCCGGATTTCCGGCCCCTCGGTGCGACAACCGCTGCTCATCCCCGGAGCATCGGTGCGGATGCCGACACGCAGCCGCCCGCGTTTCCGGATCCGGCGCAGATCGCGGGTGTGCAGCGATCTCAACGTGCCGTGCTCCTCGTCATGGAAAACGTCGTACAGGGAAATGGGTTTGCGGGCCTCACGGGCAACCGGCGACGCCGCTGGATCGACTTGAGCCATCTCCTTCTGAAAAATGCCGACCGAGCGATCAACCAGGGCCAGCAGCCCCACATGACCGTGTGGAACCACCACGACGTAGGATTCCTCACTGAGCCCGGTGACCAGGAAACGATAGAACGCGCCGTCCTTGAGTTGCTCCGGGAGCAGGAAAAAGGCATCACCGTGGACTGCCTCCACCGTGCCGTTCTTCAACGCCTCACGGGCGGCATGGTAGTCGGCGAAAAGCACCTTCCGAGCACTGGAAGGCAGGTTGCGGTTCCAGGCATCCGGCTGGTTGCCGATCCCGATCACGGCCACCTTTTTTCCAGCCAGCGAGGCGGCATCCGCCCCCGCATAGTCAGCGCGAACCAGGATCGCCTTGCCGGTGCGCAGATACGGATCGCTGTATTCGAAGCGGGTCTGCTCCTGGGCCGTCACGCCGCCGATCACCAGATCCACGCCGGCCTTTTCGGTCACCAGCGGATTCGCCGTCGTGAACTTGAAAACCGCCTCCGACAGACGGCGATGGCAGGCGCCCCAATCCATCAGCATCTGGATCCAGGTCGGAAAGCCGGTGACCAGCGGATTCACCCCGACCTTGGCGGCCGGGTGATGACCTTTGATCGCTTGGCGCGCCCTGGCGTGGGCGAGAAACAACCCCGGGATCAGCTTTCCCACCGCCGCCGCTTCGGAGTCGACGTCCGTCCCCCGCGGCATGCCCGGCGGCATGTAGTAGCGGTTCTGCCACCAGGGCTTGATGTAGCCAAAGGTGAGCTGGCTGGGCTCATTGAAGGTGATCCAGTAGTCGACCAGATCTCCCAGCGCCGCCGCGACCTTGGCGGCATAGCGGGCAAACAGATCCGGAAACTGCCGGCCGGTCATTCCGCCGTGGTCCCTCTCCAGCCAGACCGGCCAGACAAAATGATGCAGGGTCAACATGACCTGCATGCCATGGCCGCGGATCGTCTTGGCAATCTTCCGGTAGCCCTCCAGGGCCGCGGGATCAAAATGGCCATCCTCGGTTTCCACCCGCGACCAAGCCACAGAGAACCGGAACAGCTTGCAGCCCAACTTCGCCGCCGCGCCGATGTCCTCCGCATAGCGATTCGCGAAATCAGTCCCCTGCCCCCGTGGAGTCAGACCCTGGCAGCGCTCCCATACGTCCCAGACATCCTCGCAGGCAGGATCATGCGCTTCCACCTGGTGATCGGCATTGGCCGTGCCAAAGAGGAAGCCTGGAGGGAAAGGCATGACGGGAGAAGGCGCGGCTCCGCCGGTGAATCCGTCAGAGCTCGATGTCGCCTTCGAATACGAAGTCGGCCGGTCCCTGCAAGGTCACATTGGTGAAAGTCGTGTCGCCGGTCTTCTCGAAGCCGATCTCCAGCGTGTCGCCGCCCTTCACATCGACCCTGATCGGCGAAGGAGCGCCATCCAGCAGATGATGAATCAGTGCGCTGGCAACCATCCCGGTGCCGCAGGCCAGGGTCTCATCCTCGACGCCGCGCTCATAGGTGCGGATGGCGATGTGACCCGGCGCCAGCACGGTGGCGAAGTTGGCATTGGTCCCGGCCGGAGCGAAGGCCTCGTGGTAGCGGATGGCCGCGCCGTGGCGAACCACTTCGGTGCCGGGCAGATCCGCGACAAAGGCGACGACATGCGGCACGCCGGTGTTCAGAAAGTGCAGTTCGGCCTGCAACCCCGGAACCCGGGCTCCGGTGGCAAGCTTCAGATCCTTTGGCTCGGACATGGCGATCCGGACGTCGTCCTCGACCAGATCCGCAGCCAGGGTCCCGGCGATGGTCTCAAAGGTCACCCGCTCCGGCATTCCCTCCATGAGAGCCGAGGTAAAGCGGCCGAAGCAGCGCGCCCCGTTGCCGCACATCTCGGCCTCGCCGCCGTCGGCATTGTAGTAGCGGAATCTGAAATCCGCGCCCTGCTCGGCAGGTTCGACGGCCAGCAAGCCATCCGCTCCAATCCCGCGGTGGCGGTCGCACAGGTGTTCGATCTGCTCGCGGGAAAGGGAAACCTCAAGGTCGCGGTTGTCGATCACGACGAAGTCGTTGCCGGCACCGTTCATTTTGTAGAAATGGAGAAGCATGGCGGAAGCTGGGGGAATCATGATCCCACCCCGGCATTTGCGCAAGGGAGCCTTCGAGGTTCGCTGCGTTTTCGGAGCCAACGCTCCCGAAAATAGCAAAAGGAGCCAACCGCGAACGGTGGCTCCTTTTCAAAGAGAGGGCGTGGAGGCAGAGCTTACATGCTCGGGATCACCACGCTGCGGGAGTAGTGGAAGGACTCCTGAGCCATGATCTTATCGCGAACCTCCTGCTTCAAGCCGGTCTGGCCCAGACGGGTGATGGCCGAGTCGGAAAGAACGGTGATGCCGATCTCCGCACCGATCACACGACCGGCCTTCAGCTCGTCATCCGTCACGTTCGGCTCCATCTTCGCTCCGGAGGCATCCGTAATGACGCCTTCGCCGCTGATCTTGAATTCCGTGGCCGTCGCATTGTCACCCAGGGTGACACGCACGGGAACCTTGGTCACCGCGGCGCCGCTGCCCTTCTGGGTCACTTCGACCTCGAAGGTCAGGGTGAACTGACAAACGTTTTCGCAAACGAAGTTTTCGACGTCCTTGATCTTCGTCTCGTAGGTCGCAAAGGCGCTCTTCAGGCTGTCCTTGCCCAGCAGGGTGCTGAACGTTTCATCCGGATCGACCAGCAGGCGATACATGACGAACGTGGAGCCGTTGGTGTCTCCGCTGGCGCTGCCTTTGACCGGATCCTGATACTCCAGGTGATACGCCACACAGGAGACGTCGCCGCCCTTGTCGCCGGTTCCGCCCACATCGCCGAGATAGCGGTCGGTCGCAGCGGTGAAAAACATCAGCTCGGAGGCGTTCGCACTCTTGTTCGAGGCCGGTCCCGGCATGCTGCTGAGAACGCTGGCGTAGAGCCACTCGAACTTGTTGCCGCGGCGCGAGACGCTGGATTCGAAATCCTTGGCCATCGTGTCGAGCAGCGACTTGGCCTGGCGGGAAGCGCGGACCTCGGAGCGGCCGCGCTGCCAAGCGTCCACAGCGACACCGGTGATCGACACAAGCACACCGACGATGATGGCCGTGATGGCCATGGCGACCATCAGCTCGATCAGCGTAAAGCCACCGGGCTTCTTGCTGGAATGAAAGCGGGTTTTCATGAGCAGGAAAGGAATCGGTTTCAGCGACGGATCGCCATGTTGTTGGTGAAGATTGGCTTCGTCAGTTTCGTCGGGTCGAACTTCCCGCCGGCCTGCACGTATTCGATCGAACTGTTCGGCACGATGTAGAACTCGGCCTCAAAGGCGATGGTCGCGTCCGGATAGCCGTCGGAACCACTGCCGGAAGATGCGCCGCCGCTGCTCGGGTCGGTGGCGACAATCTCACCCTCCTTCCCCTCTTCCATCTGACCGTTGTTGAAAACCAACTGGTTGAGTTTCACCGTGTAGATCGGGCCGTCGAGCGCCTTGAGATCGTCCTGGAGCTGCTGGTCGTCGCGCTGACGGACCATCGGCTGGACCACGAAGTCACGTCCGGCGGTGCCGTTGTTCTTCGTATAGGGCTCCATGCTGCCGTCGGAGCGCATCTTGGCCGGATTGCCGCGGTATTGATACAGGAGGATCGCTTTCGCGGCCTTCGAGGAGTCAAGAATCCACTGGTAGCCCTTGTCGAAGCCGGTCGTGTAGGTGCTTTCGGTGCCCGGGCGCACTGTGGTCATCTCACGGTCCAGAGAACCCACCAGGCGGTCGGCCTCCTGAACGCTGATGGCCTTCCGCAACTGGGCGGAGGCCGGGCCGAAGACGGCCATGAACGAAGTAAGCAGAACCGCCAGAACTCCGATGGCGATGACGGTCTCCATCAAGGTGAAGCCGCCTGAAAATCGATTGCGTGAAGATTTCATGGCTGATCAGAAAGTGGTCATTTGATCCGGCAGATCCATCTGCTGAGGATCGCGGAAGACGGAGGTGTGCCCGTTTCTCCAGATCACGAAGCCGGCGAAGTCGCGCTTGCCGTCGCCGGTGACATGCGGAGGGTCACCATTCGCGCGGGCGCCGGTGCCAACGATGAAACTGGCCCCAGGAGTGGTGCAGATGCCCTGGGAGTTGAACTCGTAGTAGAGGTAGCGCCCGTCCAGATTGGACTTGTCGCTGGAAAGGGAGAATTCCTCGATCTGGCCGCTGCCGTTCTTCTGGTCCTTCTTGCTCAGGCTCTGGCTGAAGAAAACCTTGTCTGGAAGGATCGTCGGCCGGGCGGAGACCAGCCAGCTCTTGCCGGGTTC
>JAQGPE010000368.1 GCA_028293225.1 Akkermansiaceae bacterium
GGCGGCCTCTGCGGACAAGATCCTCCAGGAATTTCTGGAAGCCAAGGACGCCGAGTCACGGCTGCCGCTGATCGAGCCGCAGATGACCGCCCAGTCCCTGGCCAACACGATTCTGGCCCACCCGCTGCCGGAAGTGGACATGATCACCCCGGAAACCTCCCGGGAAGTCCCTGCCGAAGGCTACACCGAGCTGCCCTTCATCGTCAGCCTCAAGCAGGGCGCCAAAACGATCGACTACTCGATGGTGGTCCGCCAGCGCGGCGACAACCCGCCGAAGGTCTTCGTCACCCCGGTTCTCGATATCCTGGGCGGCCGCCTCGCCAAGTACGCCGCCGCGCCGGACAAGGAAATCGCCACTTTCCACGTGATTCTGGAAGCCACCTCCGGCTGCTACGACGACGTCCCGGACGCCGAGAACAAATTCACCTTCAAGCTGCGGCCCGGTCCCGAAGGCAAGGATTTCGCGCGCGCCTACGTTTCGAATCTGCCTTCCTCCCGCTTCCGGCAGATGCTGGACGATCCGGAATCGAACCTGCACTGGGGCAGGCGGATCCGGGCCACGGTCTCCTTGCGCTGGAATCAGACGGAAGATCCCAGGAAACCTTTTCTCGAGTTGATCGAGATCAAGGCTTTGAATTGGGATTCGTAGGGTGGAGCAGCCCGGCGCTCTTCAGGGCCTCGTGACCGCCGTGCAGCGCCTTCACTTCCGAGATCACGCCGGGAACCATGTCGTACTGCTTCAGGCGCGACACCACTTCCTTGCTGATCCCGCAGCTGGTGCTGCCGCAGTAGACCACGGCGCGCTTCGACTCCATCAGCCGCGGCATCGCCTTTTCCAGCAGGTCGTCGAAATTTTCGCCTCCAACCGTGGTCAGGTGAATGGAGCCGGGCAGGCCGTCGGCTTTCCACTCGCCCTCGCTGCGGGCATCGATCCACAGCAGGACGCCATCCTTCGCCCAGGTCTCCTGGACGGTCGCCAGGCAGATCTCATCCGGCGGCATCAGTGCAGGGTCGCAGGCCACCGGCGCCGGCTTGGCCGGTTCCGGCGCATACTTCCACTGCCCCACGGCGGCGGCGACACTCATCGCTCCGATGATAACAGCCTGTCCAAAGGTGTTCATGGCTTGGCCGCCTCAGCGGGAACCGGTTTGCGGACCGAGGTGAAAACCCGCTGCGAGCGGTGCTTCTGAATCTTGCAGTCGGTGTCGATGTGGAAGACGGCGATGTCCACCTGCGCGGTGGTCTTCGGCGTGATGGTCAGCTCGTATTTCCGGCCGTCCTCGATCGTCTTCAGCACCTGGGTGTAGTTCGGATTCGCACCACTAACCTCCAGGATGTGGATCGGGTCGGTGTAGTTCATCGTCAGAGTCACCGTCTTCGGCTCCGGCTTGGAGCCGATGTCCCAGAACAGGGTCTTCGGTTCCGCCTGGATAAGCACCGGGATCTTTACCTGGATGTTCAGCAGGGCGGAGGGCTTGTCCTCGCTGTCGCCCTTCACCCAGACGCCGACCTGCTTTTCGGCGATGCCGGAGAAATTCGACATGTCGAAATCGGCCTGCACAGTGCCCTTCTCCCCCGGCGCATAGGTTTTCTTGTCGCCCTCCAGCGCCACCACCACGCAGCTGCAGCCGGCATCGGCACGCGTGATGGTCACCGGCTCCTGGCCGTCGTTGACGAAGCTGAACCGGGCCTTGATGACCGTCGCGTCCGGCGGGGCGTCGATTTCCTTGCGGGTGCTGTCGAATTTGAGGCCAGCCATGCCCGGAAGGCAGGCGGCGAACCAGCAGAGAAGCGCTCGTTTCATGATCTGGGGAAAAAGAGAGAAAGTGGGGGTGGGGTGGCGGTCAGGGCTCGTCCCGGATCTGGTCGGCAGGGGCCTTCACCGCGGCGAAGGCCATCAGCACCTCGTATTTCTTGGCGGAGCTGTCAGTGTTGACGCGCACACTGGCCACGGCGGCCGCCTGCGTCGACTTCGGGGTCACCACCAGCTCGTACTTGCGGCCCTCCTCGATGGTCTTCAACTCGGTGATGAACTTGTCGTCGCCGCTCGAGACGCGCAGCGCGCGGATCGGCTGCCCTCCGGAGACAGTGATGACGGCGGTCTTCGACTCCACGGCGGAGCCGATCTCCCAGACCAGGGTCCGGGGCTCCAGGACCACCGGAGTGGGGATATCCACCTGCAGCGTCAGAGTGTTCGACGGCTTGGCCTCCGGCGCACCATCCAGCCAGATCTTCAACTCCTTCCGGGTCTTTCCCGAGAAAGCCGACACGTCGAAGACGGCGCGCATGACGCCCTTTTCGCCGGGCTTGTAGTAAACCTTGCCGCCTTGCAACGCGACCGAGACGCAGGGACAGCCGGCGTCATAGTGGTCGATCTTCACCGGCTGATCGCCGGTGTTGGTGAAGGTGAAATCGAAAGTGCTCGCCAGGGCGTCGTCCGTCACCGCGGCTGATTTCGTGGTCTCGTCAAAAGTGAGGCCGGCGAAAGCGCACGGGGCGGCAGCCAGCCAGCAGAGGAGCAGCGCTCTTTTCATGGCTGCACGACTACGGCTTCGATGTCGCGGGCGCAAGTTCGATGGCCAGGATCAGCCGGCCGCCGCGCCACTCCGGCCCCAGGACCAGCAGCGGCTTCGAAGGGGACAGAGGCGCGTCGGTCTTCAGGATCTTCTTCCGGCTCAGCCAGAGCTCCAGATCCAGGCGCATCACATCCTTCGCCAGCAGGCTCTGAGCCTCAAAGCGCAGCAGCACCTCGTCACTGGGCCGCAACGGCTGGGCCCAGTTTTCGTAGCTGCGGTAAAGCGGTTTCTCATCCTTGCCGAGCTGGCGGTATTTCGAGAAATGCAGCTTCGGGTCCGCAGTGAGTTTCTTCTCGGCGTCCTTCGAAATCTCCGTGGCCCGGGCGCCGGCGGCAGCCGGGTCGCCATTGGTGCCGTAGTAAACCGTCACCGTCACCGTCGCGAGCACGTCCTTGCCCGGGTCGCCCTCGCCGGCGGCGGCGACACCGATCAGGCCAGCGGCGAGAAACACGAAGTGACGGCGGTTCATCATCGTCATCAGCGATCCAGTTCGGCCGTGGTCGGAGACTCTTCCTGGATGGAAGCCGTGTCAGGAATCTCGAAGGTATCGGGAATCGCCGCCACGCCATCCAGCACGATCACCGCGCCGTTGGACTCGGTGGAGGCATACCAGGCGGCCTTCACGCCGGACTCGGGCGTGTAGAGGAAAGGTTCAACCACCTGACCGGCCTGCTTGCTGTTGTGAGCGGCAGAGGCCGTCGAGGGACCGGTGGTGACGTGGGTGCCGGCCCAGAAGCACAGGGCCATGCCGGCCGCTGCGGCCGTCGGCATGAACCAGGTCAGCCAGCTGCGCGCGGAACTGCGGCCGCGCCGCTGGGGACCGGATTGCTCTTCCGTCGAAAAAATCTCGCGGGAGATCCGCGCATTGAAGAAGTCCGCATACGGCGGCTCCTCCTGGGCCGGGAGCACCGAGCGAAGGAGAGGTTTCAACCGGCGGGCGTCTTCGCGGTAGGCGAGCCACTCGGGTTGGGAATGAGCCCAGGCGTCCACCTCGGCGCGTTCGGGCCCGTGGAGTTCATCTTCGACCCACAGGGCCAGGATTTCATCAGCGGGAGTCGTATTCATCCTTCAAGAGAGCTTGGAGTTTCTGGCGGGCGTAAAAAAGTCGGCTCATCACGGTCCCGAGCGTGCATCCCATCACATCGGCGATTTCCTTATACGCCAGCCCCTGCACATCTTTCAAGACCACGGCCTCGCGATGTTCGGGGGAGAGCTTTTCAAGAGCGGCTTCGATTTTGATGCGGAGTTCGCCGGCAGTCAGCGCGTCGTCGGGACGGCGCTCGGAAGAGGGAGTGGTCACGGCGGCCGGGTCGATCCGGTCGCGGCTGAGAAGTTCGTCGTTGAGTTCGTCGCCGCTGCCTTCCGGCCGCTTGCGGCGGACCTGGTCGTAAACGGCATTGTGGGCGATCCGATAGAGCCAGGTCGTGAAGCGGGCCTTGGCCTCGAAGCGCGGCAGGGCCTGCCACGCCTTGATGAAGACCTCCTGTGAGAGGTCCCAGGCGTCGGCTTCGTTTTTGACCATATTCCGGATCATGGCGAAAATGCGGGCTCGGTGGCGGGTGACCAGGGTATCGTAGGCGCGCATGTCACCTGCCTGCGCGCGCAGAACCAGGGCTTCGTCCTCCGGTCCTTCCGGTTCTCCGGCGGAAAAAGTGCCGGAGTCGGCGGGCCCTAGTAGCGTATTGGACGCCAGACGCTGGAAAATATTCACCATCAGTTCACCGGCATCGCACGCACACGTGTCCGCATAGCCGGAAGATGAGCGATGCGGTCGCAGGCTGGCAATTCCTTTCCCGGGCGAAGAATGGACCTCAACCGGGAATTTCCAGTCCGGGCACTCCGGCAGCCGCTTCCTTCCCGTCCGCCACGATCGCGGCCGCCGTGCCGGCGGCCTGGCCGGTGGCGATGCAGGTGCCCATCACGCGGATCGAGGCCTGGGCGTCGTGATCGCAGGAAAGGCAGCGCCCGGCGACGAACAGCGAATCGGAAAAAGCCGGTCGCAGGCAGTCGAGCGGAATCCCCGCCGGGCGGTCTTCCTCGGCGTAGCGGAGTTTCGGGCCACGATTGGTTTCCCGGAACTCCAGCGGCCAGGTGGCTAGGGCGATGTCATCTTTTTGTCGTGTTCCGGCGAGGATCTGCGGGCCGGTCAGGATGGCCCGGCCTTGCCAGCGGCGGCTTTCGCGGACTCCGGCGCGGACGGGCCATTGACAAATGTAGGCGCCGGCCCAGTCCGGGGCGTGGCGGGTGAGGTAGGCCAGGGTCGTCGATGCGATCTCGCGGCCGGTGCTTTCCAGCAGCGACAGGCAGGCCGGGTCGAGGGGGTCGTAGGCCTGTTCCTGGGCGGCGAGGTCCAGGGTGCCGAAGATTTCCCCGGCCCGGCCGCTGGCGCGGAAATGCAGGCCCAGGGCCCCGGGGGGCAGGTCGCCGCCGCGGACGCCGGCCACGATCCGGGCCGCCACGGCCAGGCCGAGTTCGACCGGCCCGGCAGTGCGGATGCCGAAGACATAGGCAGGCCGCTGGAGGCGGGCGCCGCTGGTCATTTCGGAGTCCCGGCCCAGCAGGGCGGCCGCCACGGCGTCGCCGCTGGCATCGACGAGGGAGGAAGCCTCGATCTCCATGCCGCCGCCCCGG
>JAQGPE010000386.1 GCA_028293225.1 Akkermansiaceae bacterium
CGGAAAACTTTCCCGCCATGAGCCGCGCCGATTGAAATCGCGCCGCGGCATGATTGAAACGCGGCCGCCGTTTCTGTCATCACGATATTTCCACCAACAAGCCAACGGAAGCGCAGCATTCTCTGAAATGATAAGTCATCTTCCCCCGCCACATGAAATGACCGCTTTCCACCGAAGCGGCCACTTGCTATGCAAAGATAACGCGACTCCTCCATGACGCCTCCCCTCCTCCGCCGGTCCTGTCTGTGTCATTTCTCCCTGCTGGGCCTGCTCGCCGCCGCGGGCACTCTCGCTCCATTGAGGGCTCAGGAAGCCAACAGCGAGGTCCCGATCCCGCCTGATCTGGTCGAACCTGCCGCGACCTACCGCGGCAAGGAAAGCCAACTCGACGAAGAGATCTCCCAGCAGACCGGCACCGCCCGCAAAGCTTACGTCGAGTCCCTCGCGCCGCTGATCGAAAAGCTTCAGAAAAGCAGCAATCCCCACGAGCTGGACCTGGTCAAAAAGGAGGTCACCCGGGCGAACGAGTTCGGCTCCGGCAGCGCGCCGGACGACGCCCTTCCGGTCACCGTGAAAAGCGCCTGGAAGAACTTCCTCAAAGAGGAGGACAAGATCCGCCTCGCCGCCGCTCCCAAACGCGTCGCACTCCGCGCCTCCTATCAGAAAACCCTGGCTGAAGTGGAAAAGACCTATCAGACCAAGGGTGACTCCTTCGCGGTCTCCATCGTGCACCGCGCCAAAGCCGCCACGGTGATTCGAACCGCGGTGGAAAACAACCAGCTCGGAGTCATGGGCGGCCCGGTGAAACCGACCGCGGTGACCGATGTGGTCTGTGGCGGCGGCTACCTGGTCGGGCTCGATGTCGGCCAGCACGAGTTCCACGGCGCGCCCGCTCTCGGCCGCGCCCTGCCGATCTACGCCACGATGGAAGGCGAGAAGAACGGCAAGGTCGCCTTCGGCAAAGGCGGCAGCAGCGGGCGCATCGTCGCCAAGGAAGGCTACGCCATCGGCGGTCTGAATATCCGCGACCATCTCACCCCCGGCTCCGCCACCATCATCGGCTCCATTCAGGCGATCTTCATGAAGATCAATCCGGACGGCCTCACGCTGGATCCCAAGGACAGCTACACCAGCGACTGGGTCGGCGGCGATGGCAATGGCAAGGCCCGCGAACTCAACTGCCGCGGCCGCGTGGTGGTGGGCATGAAGAACATCCCGGGAGACTGCGTCGACGCCATCTCACTGCTGTTCGTGAAGTAGCCGGTCCTGGGGCAGGACGCGCCACCTGCTCAAGCAGAGCGCAGTTACCGCCCGGACTCGGTCTGTTTCAGATTCAGGAAAATCGGCTTCACTTCACGATCCATCACCACGCCGTCGAAGCCGTGGTGCTCCATGTCATCGCTCATTTTGAGGTGATCCTGGCCGGGATGAAATCCGGTGATCGTGGCGAACCGCAACGCCTTGGGATTCTCTCGCGCCGGTTTGGCCGCGAAGCCGATGAATTTCTGTCCCGGATACTCCACGATCATCACGCCAATGCCACTATCCTTCGCGTACTTGAAAGTCACATCCAGTGAGAAAAGGCTGCCCGCCGCCTTCCCGTAGCTGGCCTTTTTGAGCGCGGTGACCAACCCGGCCCTGACCTCGCCGGTCTGTTCCCGGATCTGCCATTTGTTCCAGGCGGCATTCAGCGGTTCGGCGATCCACACTCGCGCGGTGGCAGGCACCGCCTCCATGACTTTCCCGTAGCTCTGGGCATCATGGACCGAATCCAGAACGCCGGTCTCCGCAGCCGTCAACCAGCCGGCGGAGAGGAGAAGAGGCAGGAGAAATTTCATGGTCGCCGGGCCTGTTGTTCTCTCATTTCCCATCGACTCCGGCAATCCGCAACTGCGTGCACAGCGACTGCGGCAGGTCGTCAATCCGGTAACTCAGGTCGGCATAGTAGGCGACGTAGCCCTGGTCCGGCTTCGGCAGCGTCGCCACCACCGGTTCACCCGCTTTCACCTCCAGCGGCTGCGATTCCCAGCGCGCCTTGCGAAAATCCCGGCTGTCGGAGCGGGCCACCCACAGGCGCGCCCCGCCCGGCGGCTGGTCGGCACTCACGGTCAGGCGCAGCGTTCCGTCCGCATCGGTAGTGTGCTGCCACGCCAGCTTCGGCAGCGGCCTGCCGGTGAGCTGATAGCGGACGAAGGCGCAGACATTGTTGATCGAGCGATCGGGATTGAGCTTCCTGCCGGCGGCATCGCGTTCAAAGAGATCGTGCCCGGCGTTCGGAGTGTAGGAGAGGTATTTCTCCCCCGGCAGAGCATCCCAATAGAGGTTCAGCGCGTCGGTGCTCCAGAAGGGATCGTTGTTCGCCAGCACGATCAATTTCGGCATCGTAAAGCGGTCGCGGTAGGTCCACGGGTCGATCATTTTCCACAGCGCCTGTTCCCGCGGCGCATCCTTCACCGGCACCAGGCCGCGGCTGGTGTAGGGAGAGATCTGCTCACTCGGACCGCCCAGCGATTCCTGCTGATGGGTGAGCTGGTCCCGGATGTTGAGCACGTCGATGACCATCGGAGCAATGGC
>JAQGPE010000450.1 GCA_028293225.1 Akkermansiaceae bacterium
TCGCGTATCCTTCGTTCCAAAGGTTTTCCAACGTCTTCACTGCGGCAGCCCGGCGGGCGGCATCGGCGCCGTCGCTGATCTTCGTGCGGGTGCCGTCTTCCGCAGGGTCGGAGAAGCGCCGGTTCCAATCGCCCACCAGCCGGATCACCTCGGCCTTCGTTTGATTCAGCAGGATCTCCTCCGGTGGCGTCTCGGCCTTGCTCTGGCCCAGTGCGGCGGCGGCCTCGAACTTCGTGGCCTCCTCATCCGTTTTGACCGCGCTCCACTTCACCGCCTTCTTCGCGAGATCGAGGACTGACTGGGCCTCTGCCGTCGCCTTGCCCTTCGGCTTCTCACCCGGGCCGCCCTTCGTGAGGGTGGCGCGCTCGAAAAGCTTGGTGAGCATCCCGCCGTATTCCTTCCGCAGATGGCTCTCGATCACCACTTCGATCTTGCCGACCCGGTCCTGCAGATACTTCAGCCGGGACTCGTCGGTCTTCAGGCTCGCGAGCTGGGTGTAGCCGCCGACCTTACCGCGGAGATCCGTCGGAAGGGTGGCGAGCAGACCGTCGAAGGTCGCCAAGGCGTTGAGGATCGTCTTCCTCGTATCGGAAAGAGCCGCCTTGGTGGCGAAATCCTTCTCGCGGAGATCGATCGAAGAGAGGGACTTGTCGCGGACCTTCTCGGACCTCGACACATCGAGCTTGCCCTGCTTTTCGATCTTCGCCTCTGCCTGCCGGACCGCCTCGTTGAAGGCCTTCTTCTCTTCCCGGGTCTTGCCGTCCTGGGGTCCGAACTTCTCCAGCAGCTTCGCGCGCTCCTCCTGCTTGGATGCCTCGGTCTTCTGCTCGATCTCGGCCAGCCGGTCGTCGTGAGCTTGGGTGGTGGTTTCCCGACGCTCATCAAGCTTCTGAATCTCCCCCTCGTGCTCGGAGCCGGTGAAGTCCTCGGAGCCGTACAGCACGCCGTCATTGGCGATGGTGCGCTTCAGCTTGCCCAGCGCGGTCAGCATGCGCTCAAAGTAGCGGGCCTTCTCCTCCGGCTTCGTGATCATCTTCGCGATGTCGCCGGCGAGGATGTCGGCTTGTTCGGCAGGGCCGAGAGAGAGTGAGGCTGGCTCGCCCGTCGCGATCTCGCTCGCCTTCGCCACGGCCGCCGCCTGGTGTGCATCCTGATTTTCCAGCCCGAGAAGCTTGCTGACGAACTTCTCGTGAGCAGCCGCATCGAGCTTGCCGTCCTTCATCGCCTCCTTGATCGTCATCGCCCGCGAGAAGGCGACGCCAAAGTACTTCATCAGGGCGTTGCGGAAGGCGGTGAACTTTCTCGCTGCTTCGGGAGCGAGCAGGCGCACGGCCGCCTTCAGGTTGTTGGTCAGCACCGGTGCGGAGATCGTCTTTCCCGGGGCACTCGCACCCTTTCGGGTCCGCACCGCCTCGGCCTCCATAAACTTCGAAACCGCTTCATCGAGGACAGCCGAGGAGATCTCGCCATCCGGCAGAAACCGGAGCGGCTGGCCGTCCCGGGTCGTCTTGCCCTGAAACACCTGATCGACCGCGCGGAGATACTGGGTCGCCTCCTGCTCCGTGAGTCGGCCGGTCCGAAGCGCCTCCTTGAAATCCGCGTGCGTCTTCTCATGAACGACAGTCAGCGCCGAGGCTCCGCCGAGGATCTCGATCTGGGTTTTGCGGAGCTTCTCCTGGAACTCAGTGGTGCTGGTTCCGAAGACTGCCCGACTGATTTCACCGGTCCCGCCCGCCATCACCTCCTCAGCGGCCACCTGAGCGGCGACACGGCCCTCGTCGGCAAAAGACTTGTCCGCCTGCTGGGCGGTGGTGCGGACTTCGCCGGGGGCTACCGTCGTCGTCGTGTTCGCGTCGGTGGTTTCCTGGGCGGCCTGAAGCATGGATGCCATATAGGCAACCCGGTCATCGCTTGCCCCGGCCACGGCCGAGGAGTGCTCGGATGCAAGCTCCATGGCCTCCTGCTGGTTCGCCGCGGTGCCGATGGTGTTGCCGGTCTCAGGATCGACGACGCTGATTCCCTCGCTGGTCACAACGAACTTCGGCACCAGCCCGGCCGACTGCGCTTCCTGAACCGCTTCCTTTTGGCGGATCAGTTCTTCTGCGGCCGCGCGCGCCTCTGGGCTGTGCGGGTTGAGGTCCTGCATCGCGTGGTCGATCGCCTCGCCGCCGCTGGTAAGACCCTTCGCCAGACCCTCACGCACGGCCGGCAGGTTCGCCTCCGGGACGCCGAGCGCCTTCAACTGGGTATCGGTGGCCGCTGCCCAAACCTTCGTCCGCCGGTCTTGGCTGATCCCGCCGGCCGCTCCGAACATGGCGAGCGGAATGATCGCCGCCGCCGTCTGGATGTTCTGGGCCCAGAAGCCATCCAGCACATCCTCCTTCTTCACGCCGGGAATCGTCTGATCGATGGAGGCCGCGGCCGATTGCACCAGCGGGTTCACAAAATCCTGACCGCGCTCGATGGCGAACTCCTCGCCGCTGATCGCGACAGAACGGGAAATGAAGCGGAGGGCTCGATTCTGAATCTTGTCGGTCAGGGCGGTGAGAGCTTTGTCGAACACCGGGAACGTTCCCTTGATCGCCTTGGCGCCGAAGAACTCAGACAGCGCGACGATGCCGCCAGCCACAGGAGATAACCTCCCCGCGATGTCCTGGGCCTTCTCTTCGGGAACGCCCATTTCCTTGAGCTTGTCCCGGAAGTCGTCGTAGGCCTGCCCCTCGGAGGTGGCGTAGAGCATGCCTGGACCGGCAATCGGGATGTGACTGACCAGCCCGTAGCCGATGACGTTCGGGACCTGATAGAGTCCGCTTTCGATGTTCGAGCCGATGAATCCCTTCGAGATCGTCTTCGTGGGATTGTAGCGCTCCTGCCACTGCTGCATGTCGTGGCTGAAGTTCAAGGCATCGCGCCCTGCCTGGTTCTCGTTGACCTGTTGGTTCAGGCCTGAAATGCGCAGCTGATAGTCGGCATCCACTTCTCCGGCGGTCCTCTTCGGCGGAGCAAACAGCCGCTCCGTGAATGAATCCCCTCGCCCGGCCTGGAATGCCTTCACGTTCTCCTGTTCGGCCATCAGATCCGAACGAGCGGACTTCAAGGCCTTCTCCTGGGTTCTCAACCCGGCGCCTTCCGCCTGATCTGCGAATGCCCGGCCGGCTCGGCTGTTCACTTTCACCAGGTTTCCCCAGAC
>JAQGPE010000486.1 GCA_028293225.1 Akkermansiaceae bacterium
AGGAGCGTCAGGCTGCCCGCATCGCGGAAACCGTCGAAGAAGCCAAGAAGCGCGTCGAGCAGAACCCGACGGACCCGGTCGTGCGCTACGAACTCGGCAAGGCTCTCTACGAGGCGGAAGACTACAGCAGCGCGATTCCTCACCTCCAGCAGGCAAAGCGGAATCCACACATCCAGTCCAAGGTCCTGCTTCTGCTGGCCAAGACCTTCAAGGCCAAGGGTATGCTCGATATGGCCGCCAAGCAGCTCGCCGACGCGGTTGCCGACCTTCACGGAATGGATCCGACGAAAAAGGAGATCCTTTACGAGAAGGGTGTCATCCACGATCTGATGGGTGACAAGGCGGGAGCGCTTGAGTGCTTCAAGGAAATCTACGAAGTCGACTACGGCTACCTGGACGTGGCCCAGCGCGTGGAATCTTCCTACACGGCCTGATTCCGGTTATTCCAAAAAGCCCGTCGTCGCGTCATGCGGCGGCGGGCTTTTTCGTGAGAAAGAGGGCGGCAGGGAAAGGAGAGCACCGCTTCGCTGTCGCGAAGGCGCTGGCTTCAATAGCGCTCGTCGAGAGCCCGGGCGGGCGTGGCCCAATCGTCGGCGATGACGCGGACGATCTCGAACTGGCGCTTGTCGTCGCCTTCCTGATGTTTGATGCCCAGGGTCATGCGCAGCATTCGGCTGCTTTCGGCGAGGCCGCTGTTCAACTTGAATCTGAGCGACTCGCGGATCGCCCGATCGACCGGGGAGTTCTTCGGCGTATAGCCAAACATCAGGGTTGGCTGATCCGGTGAGGCGAGTCCGTTGCAGGACCATTCCGACTCTTCGGAGAAGCGGCCGTTGTAGTAGGAATCCATCGATACATAAACCCGGACCGTTGCCTCGGCGTTTCCTCCGGAGAGCAGTTCATTCCATGGGGTGGAAGTGGACCGGCTGTAAGAGTCGAAATCGATCAGCCACTGACCCTGCTTGTCGGGGCAGAAGAGCGCGATGCGGTTGCGCTTGTTCCGGAACGACACCAGGACGGCCTCAAGCGGCTGGGTAAGATTCTGTACGGGGCCGATATAGGAGACGTTCGAGACCTCTCCGTCGTCTTTGGCCATTTCCTGAAGCTTCGCCAGGAGAGCCTCGGGCTTCCTTCCGGCAAGCCGGACGATATCGGGCAGATCGGTCGGCCGGGTGGCCTCGACCATTTCCGTGGCAATTTTGACCAATTTCTTCTCGGGAGGAGGAGCGCTGTCGTTTGCTCCATCGGAGCCCAGATCGCCGATGAAGCCGGAGGCTGTGTCAGCCGAAGAATTCCGGGAATTCGGAGCGTTCTTCTGCCCGCGCAGAAGCCAGACCGAAACGGACACCAAGGCAACCAAGGCTAGCACCGAGAGCGAAATCACGACGAATTTCTTCACCGTCCGCAACTCGGGAAGCCTGCCGGAGGATGAACTGCGCCTGCCACCGCCGTTGCGGCCCGGGCTGCGCGGGTCGAAGCCCGGGCGCATTTTCGAAACCCGGCCGAGATCCGGAGAATCCCCCACTGAGCGGGATCCGTAGGACTTGGATGAACCAGAGGGTCGTGAGGAAAAGCTCATGGGAGGGGTAGGGCGGCTCCTCGGGGATCAGCGAGGGTAGATCGTGATTTTGATGGGATTGTAGCGGTCATCCGGCCGGAAAAGCCAGCCGGGATTTTTGTTCACGGCCTCGTAGCCGGTGAGCATGAATTCCGGGAGTTGCTGATCGCTGTTCGGATCGTAGGCGTTGCGGCCGGTGAAATAGCCGTTGAGGCGGTACTCGTAGTTCTGATCGTATCCGTAGCGCGCGCCATCCGGCCCGTTTTCGGGGAGCCGGTCGGGCTGCTTTTTCTTGGATTCGTTGATCATGACCAGCTTGGCCTTGTCCCAGGACTGGCGTGGCCGGCGGACATAGCCCCAGAAACGGGTCTTCTCCACGTAGTAGCGGCGGCCGTAGAAAAAGTCACCGGACGGCTCCGAAGCGATGGAGGCAGTCCGTTCTTCGGCGGTGGGACCGCCCATATTGCCGGTTCCCACCGTGCCGCATTGGCAAAGCAGGAGGGCACTGAAAATCACGATTCCGCTCAAGAGCAGGCGCATAGGTGCGGGAGGCTAGGAAGCCTGCCGACCTGCCGCAAGTCCAATGGGAATCATTTCACAACGTTTGAATTGCCATGCGGTTCATGGAAGCGACCCGGCGCAAATCCGCTTGCAAATTGTCATTTTCAGGGGTAACCCCTCCGCCCCTTTATCTGGCCGTCTGGCGCAGGAAAAGCCGTTCAAACCATGAAATTAGCCACCCTCCTCACGACCGACCACATCCTGCTGGATTTGGCGGCGGGAGAACATTGGGGCACCATCGTGGAATTGGTCGATCAGCTGGTGGTGACGGAATCCTTGCCCGCCGAGCAACGCGACGAGGTGCTGGAGGCGCTGCGCACCCGCGAGGCCCAGGTCAGCACGGGGATCGGCTACGGCGTGGCGATCCCGCATACCTTCTCCGAGAAGCTGGAGAAGGTCATCGCTGTTTTCGGCAGATCGCCGAACGGAGTGGATTTCCAGGCGGTGGACCATCTGCCGGTGCATCTGGTGATCCTGTTTATCGTGCCCAGGAAAGACTACCATCTGCATCTGCAAACGCTGGCCGCCATCGCGAAGATGTTCACGAATGGCGAGGTGCGACGACGACTGCTGGCCGCCGAGCGCCGGGATGAAGTGCTGGAGATTCTGGCAGGGAAATCTCCTCGCCCGGCTACGAAGGAAACGGTCTGATCCGGCCCGTCCTCCGACCCTAAGGGGTTTTTCCGTCTTTTTAGTCCTGTCAGGCAGGCACCTTCTCTTTTCGATTTTTCCCGTTTTTCCATGACCCTCCTTCAGGAACTTGAGTCCCGTCTCGCCGTCGCTTTCGAAAGCGTGCTGGGTGAGCCGGTTTCCGCCCCCGTCGTGCCCGCGGCTGATCTCCGTTTTGGAGACTACCAGAGCAATGCCGCCATGGCTTTGGCAAAGCAGCGCAAGACCAATCCACGCGCGCTGGCGGAACAGGTGATCGCGGCGGTCGATCTTGGCGACCTGGGCACTGCCGACATCGCCGGTCCAGGCTTCATCAATTTCCGCATTTCTCCGGCGGCCTTTGCTGTGCGGGCGAAGGCTTTGCTCAGCGATCCAAAACTGGGCGTGCCGCCGCTAGGCGAGGGTAGGACCGTGGTGATCGACTTTTCGGCGCCGAACGTGGCGAAGCCGATGCACGTCGGTCACATCCGTTCGACCATCCTGGGCGACTCGCTGGCGCGGATCGCCCGTTTTCTGGGCTTCAAGGTGATTACCGACAACCACATCGGCGACTGGGGCACTCAGTTCGGGATGATCCTTCACGGCTGGAAGACGCTGCTCGACGAAACCGCGCTGGAGGCCGATCCGATTCCTGAACTGCTGCGCGTTTACCGTGAGGTCAATGCCGCGGCGAAGGCCGATGTTTCCGTGCTGGCGATCTGCAAAAGCGAGCTGGTGAAGCTCCAGGCCGGCGATGCTGAAAACCTGGCGATCTGGGAGCGCTGCGTGGCCGTTTCGAAAGCGGGCCTGCAGCGGATTTATGACCGGCTCGATGTGTCCTTCGACACCTGGCTGGGCGAAAGCTTCTACAATGACCGCCTGGCGGGGCTGGTGGACGAGTTCCTGGAAAAGGAGATCGCCCGCGTCAGCGAAGGCGCCGTGTGCATTTTTTCCGACGGAGCCAGGAAGCCTGAGGAGGATCCCTTCAGGGTTCACCGCGAGGACGGCTGGGCGGACAACCCGGCGATCATCCGCAAGGCCGACGGCGGCTTCCTTTACGCGACCACCGATCTGGCGACGCTGGAATACCGCATCGATACGTGGAAGGCCGACGAGATCTGGTATGTCGTAGGCGTTCCCCAGCAGCTGCATTTCCGCCAGATCTTCGATGCCGCCGCGCGGTGGGGGAAGACCGGCAATTTCCAGCACGTCGCCTTCGGATCGATCCTGGGCGAGGACCGCAAGCTGATGAAGACCCGGTCCGGCGATAACGTCCAACTGGTCGATGTGCTGGAAGAAGCCGTCGAGCGCTCGCGGAAGGTGATCGCCGAGCGCAGCCCGGACCTGGGGCCGGAGGAAGCGGCCGAGGTGGCGGAAATGGTCGGCATCGGCGCGGTGAAATTCGCCGAGCTGTCGCAGAACCGCCTGACCGACTATGTCTTTTCGTGGGACCGCATGCTGGCCCTGCAGGGCGATACCGCGCCCTACCTCCAGTATAGCAACGTGCGGATCCGCTCGATTTTCCGGAAGCTGGAAGGGGAGTATGAGGTCGCCAGCGCGGAGATTGTCCTGAATGAGGCTGAGGAGATCCACCTCGCCCGCTTGCTGGTCCGCTTTGGCGAAGTGCTGCCGGTGGTTTTGGATGACCATCGTCCGAACCTGCTGGCGAACTATCTGCTGGAGCTGGCCCGCGCTTTCCACTCGTTCTTCGAAGCCTGTCCGGTGCTGAAGGCCGAGGACTCGGTCAAGGCCAGCCGTCTGGCCCTGTGCGAGTTGTCGGGCCGCGTGCTCAGTGAAGGCCTGGGACTGCTGGGGATCCGCTGTCCGAACCGGATGTAAGCGGCGGCGTGCTCTGCCTCTCCCTGTATTTGGCATAATCGCGCGGCAGCCCTTGTCGCGCGGATCTATCTCGGCATACTCCACGCTTTGCTAATGGAATCCTCCCGTCGACGCCTGCCGTTTTATGTACTCGGCCATAAGAATCCGGATACTGACGCGATCTGCTCCGCCATCGGTCACGCGGCGCTGCTGCGGGCCACCGGCGAGCCGGAGGCGCTGGCGGCGCGTTGTGGCGAAACGCCTCCGCGGACGGCCTGGGTGCTGGCTCAGGCGGAAATTCCGGAGCCGCCGCTGGTCACCGATGTGCGAGCGAGCGCGGGCATGATCTGCGAACGCGACCTGGTCCAGGTGCTGCCTAACGATACTTTCATCTCGGCGTACCGGAAGATGTTAGCCAGCGGCGTGCGCTGTGTGCCGGTGATCGATGCCGGGGGCAAGGTGCATGGCATGTTGCGCTATCTCGATCTGCTGGAGCTGCTTGTTCCCGGGGATACGGACGGCATCCAGGTGAGGACCGTGAGCGTGGCGCTGGAGAAAATCGCGGCGACCCTGCAAGCGGAAAGTGTCGGTGCGGCGTTGCCTCAGGGCGACGATGAGGAAGAACTGGTTTTATTGGTCGGCGCCTCATCCCAGGCGACCGTTGAACGGCGTCTGAAATCCGCCGCCAGGGAAGGCAATGTGAACCGCTATCTGGTGATCTGCGGCGATCGTCCGGTGGTGCAGCACTATGCCATCGAGAGCGGCGCCCGTGCATTGCTGGTGACCGGTGGCAATGGGGTGGAGCCGCAGTTGCGCGATCTGGCCCGCAAGCGCGGCGTGGTGGTGTTGCTGGCCGCGCAGGACACCGCCAGCGCGTCGACGCTGGTGCGCTGCTCGCGAACGGTCCGCCACGTGATGGAGACGAAATTCGTCTCCGTGCCTGCCAACGAGCCGGTGTCGCGGCTGCGCAAATCGCTGGCTTCCCTCGATCAGGATCTGTTCCCGGTTCACGACCCGATCAGCAAGGCCACCATCGGAGTGATTTCGAAGTCGGACCTCATCGACCCGCCGCGGACCCGGATCGCGCTGGTCGACCACAATGAATACGCCCAGGCCGTGACCGGGGTGGAGGAGGCGGAGATCGTGGAAGTCGTGGACCACCACCGCCTGGCCGGCGACCTGGTTTCGCGCGAGCCGATCCGTTTCCTGAACGAGCCCGTCGGCTCCACCTCGACCCTGGTGGCCCGCAAGTTCCTGCACCGCATGCTGGAGCCGGACCGCGGCACCGCGCTGTGCCTGTGTGCCGGGATCATTTCGGACACACTGTGCCTGACTTCGCCGACCACCACGGATCTCGACCACGAGATGCTCGGCTGGCTCAGCAAGATCGCGCACATCAATCCGGTTCAGTTCAAGGAGGAGTTCTTCGCGGTGGGTTCGCTGCTGGCGACCGGTTCGGTCGAGGCGATCCTGAATGCCGACCGCAAGGAGTTCGACGACGAGGGCGTGCGCATCACTATCGCCCAGGTGGAGGAACTGGGCCTGCAGGCCTTCGAACCGCGCCGCGCCGAGCTTGAGGAAGGTCTGCGCCAGTTGGTGAAGGCCAACGGCTACGAGATCGCCGTTCTGGCCGTCACCGACATCGCCGAGCACCACAGCCTGGTTCTCGCCGCCGGGGATCCGCGCATGGTGGCCGGGCTGCCATTTGCCAGGCTGGATGAAAGCCTTTACGACGCTCCCGGCGTGGTCAGCCGCAAGAAGCAGATTTTTCCGGCCGTCTGCCAGGCGATCCGGCAGGCGCTCTGAACCGCGGTTGCCGCAAGGAAAAGCGGTGAGTCGAAGCGGGCGCTTGCCATCGGGCGTTCTAACGCGAAAGTTCCGGCGCTCCAATGCCGGAACGCCGCATACCACTTTGGCTCTGGCCGAACCTGCTGAGTCTTGACGCTCCGATCGTCGCTCTGGTTTGGCTCTCGATGTTTGCTCCCATCGTGGGGATGGTGTACCGGCCGTGGCAGGCCTATGCGGCGCTCGGTCTGGTCGTCTGGGGGATCTACATTCTGGACCGGATCATGGATTTGAAGCTCCTCGGAGCGGGGGATGACCGTCTCAAGGAGCGGCACCTGTTCCACGGCCGCCACCAATGGGTCATGACCGTGATCGGAGTCGGTGCGCTGCTCGGCGGCGCCGGGATCGCGGTCTTCACCTGGCCGTCGATCCTGATCGGGCATGGTTACTTTACCAATGAGCCGGACCGCCAGCTCGGCTACATCGTCCCTGGGCTGATCATGCTGGGGGCCTATTTCGTGATGGCGGTTTCCGCTCTGCAGGACGAGGAAATCCCGCATCTGCGCAATCTGCTCGCCGGTCTGGCCTTTGCCTACGGAACCGCCATGACGGCGTGTGTGAATGGCAGCCAGCGCGACGGGGTGGGGGATCTGCTGACCTCGATGCCGATGCTGAGCTTTGCCCTGCTGTGCGGGATCAACATCTCGGCGATTCATTTCTGGGAACACTCACGGAAGTCTCCCGATCTGAATGTGAAGGCCGCGCATGAGCTCGCCCTGACGCTACCTCTGGTGGTGCTGGCGGGGTTGGCTGCGCTCCTGGTGTTGTTCGAGAGCGTAAATCTGATTCGCTCATTCTATATTTCCATCATGATCTCTGCGGCATTGCTTTTTCTGCTGAACCGCAACCGCACGCGATTCTCGATGGACGCCCTGCGGGTGCTGGCGGACGTGGCCCTGGTGGTGCCTTTCCCGGTTTACCTGATCATGAACAACGGTTCCTGATCGGCGCTTGCGGGCATTGTAATGGCTCCCTAGGGTCTCCACTTCATGTCTACGTCCAAGGCACTCGATACGAAACGTCCGGCTTTCCTGATCCTGGGAGCGCCGGGCGCCGGCAAGGGAACCCAGGGGAAGATCCTGGGCTCGATTCCGCGGTTTTTCCACTGTGCCTGCGGCGATGTGTTCCGTTCGCTCGATACCCGCACGGCGATCGGCCAGAAGTTCGTCCACTATTCCAGCCGCGGCGAGCTGGTGCCGGACGAACTGACGATCGAGCTGTGGAAGGCTCAGGTCGACAACTGGAGCGATTCGCACATGTACAAGCCGGACATCGATTTCCTGGTACTCGACGGGATTCCCCGCAATGTGCCGCAGGCCGAGATGATCTCGAAGTTCCTGGAAATCCACCAGGTCTTCCACCTTTCCTGCCCGGATCGCGAGGAGCTTGCCCGCCGCATGAGAAAGCGGGCGCTGAAGGACAATCGCATGGACGACGCGTCCGACCGGGTGATCCAGCAGCGCATCGCCACCTACGAGGCGGAAACCAAGCCGATCCTGGAATACTACTCCGATGGCCTGGTGACTGACATCGACGCCACCCAGCCGCCGGTGAAGGTGCTGCACGACATCATCGGCAAGATCGTCTCGCTGGATGTCTACAAGAAGATGAACCAGCCTCATCCCTGATGCCGGTACCGCGGGTGATTTTCTTTGGCAGCGGCGAGATCGCGATCCCGTCGTTCGAACGTTTGATCAAGGAGGGGCCGCGGCCGGTCGCGTTGGTGACCCAGCCGGACAAACCTGCCGGGCGCCACCGGGTGCTCACCGCGCCGCCGATCAAGCAGATCGCCGTGGAGGCGGGGATTCCGGTGCTGCAGCCGGAAAGCGTGCGGGATGAGTCCAGCCTGGCTGAGCTCCGCGCGCTGGCGCCGGATCTGATCGTGGTGATGGCTTACGGGCAACTGCTGCCGAAAAAGCTGCTGAAGATCCCGAAGATCGCCTGCATCAACCTGCATGGCTCGCTTTTGCCAAGACACCGCGGAGCCTCTTGCGTGCAAGCGGCGATCCTGGCGGGCGATGCCGAAACGGGGGTTACCGTGATGCACGTCGCGCCGAAGCTGGACTCCGGAGACATCATTCTTTCCCGCTCCACTCCGATCGTTGCGGATGACACCGGCGGCAGCGTGCACGACCGGCTGGCCGTCGTCGCGGCGGAGGCTCTCGTGGCTGCGGTGCCATTGATTCTGGCGGGAACCGCGCCCCGCGAGATTCAGGACGATTCGCTGGCGAACTACGCGCCGAAGCTGGAGCGAGACGACGGCAGGATCGACTGGTCGAGATCCGCGGCGGAGATCGAGCTGCAGGTGCGCGCCTACGATCCCTGGCCGGGCACCTGGTGCTGGCTGGAGGACAATGGCGAAAAGAAGCGCTTCAAAGTCTTGTCGGGCCTGCCCGGCAGCGAGCCGGCCGAAGGGGAGGCCGGCAGCCTGAATCTGTTGGAAGGCGGCGGTGTTGCCATCACCTGCGGAAGCGGCGCCTATCAGCTGAAGGAGATCCAGCCCGACGGCGGCAAGCGCATGCCGGTGGAGCAATGGGCTCGCGGCTTGCGTCCGGACCATCGGTATCGACTTTCCTGATCGGGAGCGTCTTAAGCGCAAACTGGCCGAAAATCAAAGGGCCGGAAATAGGAAGGGCGCGAATTGGATTCCCCCCGGAGTCACAATTCGCACCCTTTCTGGGTCATCCCAGTCCCTGACTTGCGATCTGTCGGTTTTTGATCTCCCCCCAGAGTTCATTGCCGTTTGTAAGGGATACGCTGCCCGGGCTGGTATGGGCGCTCCACCGAGGTGTTGCGCGTCTCGACTAAGCCCCTAAACATTCAGCTTTGGGAAGAAGTAAATGCGTCCAAAATCGGACACTTTGGGCCAAAATCGGACTGCTGAGGCTGAATCAACGAGTTGCGGAAAGGCGCTTCAAACCTGCGTTCGGGCGGAGTTGCCAACCCATTGGCACCGGTGCTAGTGATCCTGTATGAAATTGATCCGCTTCGGTGAGCCGGGACGTGAGGAGCCTGGTCTGGTGCTTGAGGATGGCCGCCAGCTGGATGCGAGCGGACAGTTCAACGACTACGACGAAGGCTTCTTCGCCATGGGCGGACTGGAGGCTCTGGAGGCCTGGGTGGAGGATGGCTGTCCGGATGCGGTCGAGATCCCGGAAAACAGCCGCCTTGGCCCGCCGACCGAGCGTCCGTCGAAGATCGTGGGCATCGGCAAGAACTACCTCGATCACGCCAAGGAGATGGGCGAGGGAATCCCGACCGAGCCGGTTATTTTCCTGAAGGCGTCGTCTTCGTGGAGCGGACCTTTCGACGATGTGCTGATGCCGAAGGGCTCCGAGAAACTCGACTACGAGGTCGAACTGGCAGTGGTGATCGGCCGCACTGCCTCTTCCGTGAAGGAAGAAGAGGCGCTCGACTACGTCGCCGGCTATTCCGTGTTCTGCGACTACTCCGAGCGCGCCTTTCAGAAGGAAATGGGCGGTCAGTGGACGAAGGGCAAAAGCGGCGACACCTTTGGTCCGATGGGTCCTTTCCTGATCCCTGCCTCCCAGGTGCCCGATCCGCAGGGCCTGCGCTTGTGGTGCAAGGTCAACGGCGAGATGCGCCAGAATGGCTGGACCGGTGACATGATTTTCGGCGTGAAGCACCTGATCAGCTACGTCAGCCGCTTCATGACCCTGCTGCCCGGCGACGTCATCGCGACCGGCACGCCGTCCGGCGTCGCCATGGGGATGGACCCGCCGCGCTACCTGGTTCCCGGTGATTGTGTGGAACTTGGAATCGAAGGATTCGGCGAAATGCGCCAGCGGGTGGTGGCCTGCTGCCCCTGATTCCGCTTGCCGCAGGCCTGGCCGTGCATTACCCGGGCTGTCCGGCTCAATCCGGAAACAAACCGACCCAACCTTAGATGCCTATCCAGCGCGCTCTCCTTTCCGTCTCCGACAAGACGGGACTCGCCGAATTCGCGAAGCACCTGCACGAAGCAGGAGTCGAGCTTCTCTCGACCGGCGGTACCGCCAAAGCACTGCGGGAAGCCGGTCTGCCGGTGATCGATGTCTCCGAGTTCACCGGTGCGCCGGAGCTCTTCGAAGGCCGTCTCAAGACACTGCACCCGAAGGTCCACGGCGGCCTGCTGCACAAACGCGATGACAAGGAGCACCTGGCCCAGGCCAAGGAGCACGGCATCCCGCCGATCGATCTGGTGGTGGTGAATCTTTACCCGTTCGAGCAGACCGTGGCGAAGCCGGGCGTGACCCTGGCCGACGCGATCGAGAACATCGACATCGGTGGTCCCTCCATGCTGCGCAGCGCGGCGAAGAACTACGCCAGTGTGACCGTCGTCACCGATCCCACGGATTATCCGAAGGTGATCGAGGAGATGAACGAGCACCACAACGATACCACTCTGAAATTCCGCGAGCGTCTGGCGGTGAAGGTTTTCCTGCGCACCTCGGAGTATGACGCGGCGATCTCGAATTTCCTCGGCCAGTGCAAGGAAGGCACCGGCTGCACCTTCACGGTCAGCCTGCCGCTGGAAATGGAACTGCGCTACGGCGACAACCCGCACCAGAAGTCGGCTCTCTACGGTGACTTCCGTAGCTGCTTCTCCCAGCTCCAGGGCAAGGAGCTCAGCTACACCAACATCCTCGACATCGAGGCAGCGGCCGACCTGATCCTCGACTTCGTCCGCCCGACGGTGGCGATCCTGAAGCACACCAATCCGTGCGGTGTTGGCCAGGACGACGGCGATCTGCGCATCGCGTGGCAGAAGGCTTTCGAGACCGACCGCCAGGCTCCGTTCGGCGGGGTGATCGTCTGCAACCGCCCGCTGACCGAGGGCGTGGCCCGGATCATTTCCGAGATCTTCACCGACGTGATCATCGCGCCGGACTTCGAACCGGAGGCCCGCGCGGTGCTCCAGAAGAAGAAGAACCTGCGCATCATGAAAATGAATGAAGCCTACCTCACTGCGAAGAAGGCTCCGGTCATCCGCTCCTGTCCGGGCGGTCTGATGGTCATGGACAGCGACCACTCGACCCAGGGTCTCGACGATATGGAGAACAAGGTGGTGACCAAGCGTCCGCCGACCGAAGAGGAAATGCGCGCGATGCGCTTTGCCTGGCGCGTCGTCAAGCACGTGAAGTCCAACGCGATCGTCTACGCCCAGTCCGACCGCACGCTCGGAATTGGCGCCGGCCAGATGAGCCGTATCGACAGCTCCCGCATCGCGGTTTGGAAGGCCAAGGAAGCCGGTCTGGATCTCGGCGGCTGCGTGGTCGCTTCCGACGCGATGTTCCCGTTTGCCGACGGCATTCAGACGGCCATCGACGCGGGCGCCACGGCCTGCATCCAGCCGGGCGGCTCGATGCGCGATGAAGAGGTCATCGCCGCGGCGGACGCCGCCGGCATGGCCATGATCTTCACGGGCCACCGCCACTTCCGCCACTAAGCTCATGCTGCTCGGCGTCAACATCGACCACGTCGCCACCCTCCGGCAGGCCCGCTATGCGCTCTTGCCGGACTCGCCGAACGCCGAGCCTTCGCCTCTGCGGGCGGCGCTCGACGCGATGGCGGCCGGGGCCGACTCGATCACCATCCATGTGCGCGGCGACCGCCGCCACATGCAGGACCGGGATGCGGTGGAAATTCGCAAGAGTTGCCCGCTGCCGCTGAACCTGGAGATGGGCGTGACGACCGAGATGACGGCGATCGCTTTGGATTTGAAGCCGGAGTTCGCCTGCCTGGTTCCCGAGACCCGCGAGGAAGTTACGACGGAAGGCGGCCTCGATGTCGCGGGCCGTGCCGTCGAGGTGACGGCCTGCGTGAAGACGCTGCAGGCTGCCGGGATTCGCGTGTCGCTTTTCATCGACCCCGATCCGGAGCAGGTGAGGGCCTCTGCGGCCACCGGCGCGGAAATGGTCGAGTTGCACACCGGTTGCTTCGCCAACGCGGTGGGAGCGGATCTGGAAGCCGAGATCGCCCGTCTCACCGAGGCGGCCCGGATCGGTCACGAAGCGGGCCTGCAGGTGAATGCCGGACACGGCATTAACTACGGGAATCTGCACCTGCTCTACGCCGTGCCGCATCTGGCCGAGCTGAACATCGGCCACAGCATCGTCGCCCGCGCCATGCGGGTCGGCTTTGAAACCGCGGTGCGGGAAATGAAAGCTCTCATGGAGGGGTATCCCTCCGCCTAACTACGACACCGATGCGCATTTTCGGAATCGGGATCGATGTCGTGGAAGTCGAGCGGATCGGTTCCTCGATGGCCGAGTTTGGGGATCGCTTCGCGGCACGGGTTTTCACCGACTCCGAGCGCGCCTACTGCGACTCGCAGCGGCGGCCGGAGATCCACTACGCCGCCCGCTTTGCCGCCAAGGAGGCGATCGCCAAGGCTTTCGGCACCGGCATCGGCAAGGAGTTGGGATGGCTCGACATGGAGATCATCCGCAAGGAGTCAGGAGAGCCCTCCCTGGTGCTCAGCGGCGCGGGCAAGGCCTTTGCCGAGCTGAGCGGCATCAGCGAAGTGAAGATCAGCCTCAGCCACGCCCGCCATTACGCCGCTGCAAATGCGGTGGCGATGGCGGAGTCGTGAACAGCCGAGCGGTCGCGGGTCAGTCCTCGAAGTAGGTGTAACCCGCGAGGCCGGTCCGGTAGAGATCGAGCACCTCGCGGCGCTCCTTCGGCGAGATCAGGCCCTGGGCCACGGCTCTTTCCGCGAAGGCGCGGAAGCGGCCGACCAGTTCCTTTGGCTCGTATTCCACATAGGTGAGCACGTCGGCCACGGTGTCGCCCTCGACTTCGTGGGTGTAGACCGGCTTGCCGTCCTCAAGGTGGACGCCAACGACGTTGGTGTCGCCCAGGAGGTTGTGGAGGTCGCCAAGGGTCTCCTGATAGGCGCCGACGAGGAAGACGGCGATGTAGTAAGGCTCGCCCGGACGGAAGTCGTGCAGGGGCAGGACTTTCGCCACGTCCTCGCGGTCGATGAAACGGTCGATCTTGCCGTCGCAGTCGCAGGTGATGTCGGCGAGCACGGCGCGCTGGCGCGGGCGCTCGTCGAGGCGGTGGATCGGCATCACCGGGAAGAGCTGCTTGATCGCCCAGGAGTCGGGCAGGCTCTGGAAGAGGCTGAAGTTGCCGTAGTAGAAGTCCACCAGGGTATCCGACATTTCGCGGAGATCTTCCGGAACGATCTCAAGGTCCTGGAGGAGCTTCGAGATGCGGGTCAGGATGTGCCAGAACCAGGCCTCGGCGATGCCGCGCTCACGCAGGGTGGCGGC
>JAQGPE010000505.1 GCA_028293225.1 Akkermansiaceae bacterium
GTCTGGGACTTTCTTTGGTAAGGCTGGAGCGCGTCGAGATGCGGCAGAAAATGGGTCCGGTGCAGCATCAGGTCGGGTTGGATCTGGCGGATGGCACGCCGGTTTTCGATGTGAAGCCGTATTTACCCTATGCCGAGGCTCCCCAGGCGATCGGAGGATTTGCGGCCGAGGCGCCGGAGAGGCTGGAAGTCGTGGCCGGAACACCGGATTTTGAGCCTCTGCCGCCGCGCACGCAAAGGGTGATCCGGGATGCCCTTTCGCTGGATCCGCGACCGCCTGCCGGGCGCAGCGAGCCCGACCGGATCTATGGCGTTGGGCTGTGCGGCCGGGAGGTGAAGTTCACAGTGAGCGATGGGGTTTGCCGGATCGTGTCCGTTTGCCAGGCGGCGGATTCAGGACTAAGTGAAGTGAATCGCAGGTTGAAAGCTTAAGATTTCCAAAGTATTACCCATTTCATGAACACGCGGATCGCGGCCGTTCTGGGGGTTTGTGCGGGCATGGCCCTCTTTCTCCCTGGCTGCAAAAACAAGAAGGAGTCGGTGAAACAGGATCTGGCCGAGTCGGGCTACGATCTGACTCCGGAGGCGTATTTCCGTGCGGCGGAGAGTGATGATACCACGGCGATGGCCAAGATCATCAAAGGAGGCGTGCCGATTCAGACCCTGAACACCGCTGGCGATACCGCCCTGCACGCCGCGGCGATGGCGAACATGATGAAGTCGGTGAAGTTCCTGCTGGATCAGCGCGTGCCTGTGGATGTTCCGGGGGAAAATGGCCGGACTCCGCTGATGGCGGCGGTGGTGCGCGGCCGGCCGGAGATGGTGCGCTTTCTTCTGAAGATGGGTGCTGATCCCATGCGCCGCGACGCCGAGAGCTACCGGCCGCTGCTGATGGCCGTCCGGGAGGGCCGGGTGGACATGATCGCGGAGCTCGCTCCGTTTGATCGCGAGGATTTGGACAATGCGATGCTGGCGGCGTCCCTGATGGGCAAGCCAAAGGAAATCGATGAACTGGCGAACTACGGCGCCTCGGTTTACGCCCGCATGGAGGACGGCCGCACCGCCCTGATGCTGGCGGCTGAAAACGATCACAAGGACGCGGCGAAGATGCTGCTGGATATCGGCGCGAACCGTTTCTCCATGAATGAAAAAGGGCAGATCGCCGCCGATCTGGCCCGGGAGGCCGGGCATGCCGACCTAGCCCTGTGGCTGGCGAGCGAGCCGACCAAGGAGGAATACGGGATTGAGGAGCCTGAGTCGGCGGGGGTTTCGATGCAGCATCACCTCGATTCGTCAGTGGCGGCGGAAAAGAACGGCGGCAGCTCATTTAAAGAAACTTCACAAACCAGCGGCCGGAATCAGTCCGATGCCACCTCACCGGTCCGGCGGATGGCGGCGGTGTCGCTGGATGGCGGCAAACTGGGAGTGACCGATCCCGGAACTCCCCCGGTATCGGCTGCGGCTGACGAAGACCGGCCGGGACCAAAGGGAGCGGCCCTGCCCGTGCCGCTGGTCATGAGGGGCTACCGGCAAAAGGAGCTGCCGCTGCGGGTGGAGTCGGTCAGCGGCGGGACGGCCTACCTGCGGGTGGCCGGGGCCAGGGCCGTACCCTTCACCGAAGGCGCCAGCTTGCCGGGTTCTCCTCTGAAAGTGGTTCGCATCCAGAAGAAGATGCACTCCAGCAAGGAGAACAACGGCGTGCCAATCGATGTTTCAGTGGTCGAAGTGGAAGATTCGGCAACCGGCCGGCGCCGCGAACTGCTGACCGGCGAGGCAGCCGGGGCGAGCGACCCGGTGGCGCTGGTGGAGGATTCGGTGACGGGAAAACGCTACGTCGCGAAGACCGGCCAGAAGTTCCAGAGTGCCGATGGCACCGAGTACCGGGTGGCGGATGTCAGGCCGAATCAAATGGTTGTTGAGAAACCTGCGTCGGGTGAGGTATGGACCGTCCCGCTCCGCGGGCCGCGAGGGTGACTTTTTAGAATCATGGCTGCCAAAACCATCGAACCGGGAAGTCCGGTCAAACAGTTCTCGGTGATGCTTCATAACCGCGCCGGGGCTCTGGCCGCGCTGGTGAAGCTGCTGCGCAATGCCGCGATCGAGGTGGTCGGCCTGAGCATGCAGGACTCGCGCGATGCCACCGTCGCCCGCCTGGTGGTGACCGATCCGGAGACGGCCGAGCACATTTTCATGGAGAAGGGGATTCCCTACACCACCTGTGACCTGGTGGTGCTTTCCCTGAAGGAATCCGGTCCTGAACTGCTGCCGATCCTCGACACCCTGATGGTGGCCGAGACGAACATCGATTTCGCCTATGCGTTGATGCCTTCCCAGCAAGGACATGCGTTGCTGGCGCTGCACGTCGAGGACTACGATTTTGCGACTTCGATTTTGGGCCAGTCCGGCTTCAAACTGCTGAAGCAGGAGGACCTGAGCCGCTGAAGCGATTTCCGTTAGGCGCGGCATTGGGCGAAAATTGAGCCTGTTGACGGTTGCGCGCCGCCAGCGGGTCGGGTACGGCGCGTGCTTTCCGATTCCGTCCCCTACGATCATCATGTCCGTTCTTGTTGGTAAGAAAGCGCCCTCGTTCTCCGCGAAAGCCGTGGTTGGAGAAGTCATCGTCGAAGACTTTTCCCTGGAGCAGTTCCTCGGGGAGAAATACGTGATCCTGTTCTTCTACCCGAAGGATTTCACCTTTGTGTGCCCGACGGAGCTGCATCGCTTCCAGGAAGAGATCGCGGAATTCGAATCCCGCAACGTGGCGGTGGTCGGTTGCTCCACGGACACGGAGATGTCGCACTGGGCCTGGCTGCAGACGCCGAAGGCAAAGGGCGGGATCCAGGGCGTGCAGTACCCGCTGGTGGCCGACACCAACAAGACCATCGCCTCGGCCTACGATGTGCTGGCCGGCGAGTGGGATGTGAATGAAGAAGGCCAGCTGGTGGCGATCGGGGAAATGGTTGCCTATCGCGGCCTGTTCCTGATCGATAAGGCGGGCGTGGTCCGCCATCAGGTGGTGAACGACATGCCGCTGGGCCGCTCGATCGTCGAGGCTCTGCGGGTGGTCGATGCTCTTCAGCATTTCGAATCTCACGGCGAAGTCTGCCCGATGGACTGGAGCCGCGGCGACAAGGCCATGGTGCCGGACCATGCCGGAGTAAGCAGCTACCTGGCGAACTGAAGCCCATAGCGATTTTCAAAGGGAGCCGCGGTCAGACCTGCGGTTCCCCGTTTCTTGCGGCGCTTCGAAGCGCAGCGTCCCGGGCTGCGGTGATGGTTGCGAGCCAGCGGCGGTAATCGTTAACGACAAATCGCTCGAATTCTCCATCCGGGAAAATCAGCCGAAGCCGGTTGGGAATCGTTCCGAAATATTTCGAAAGTTCGACGCGGGAGATTTCCTGGAGGTTCGCACTCCAATCAGGCTCGCCAGGTTTGGCTTTGTTGCTGCGGAACAGGACGCGCTGGCTGGTGAGGATCAGATAGCCTATCTGGGAGCTTTTGAGGCTGGTGGCGCGGCTGACAGATCCCTCAAAAACGGGGCTTTCTCCTCCGGTATCGGGTGGGTTTGCCTGTGCTTTCCGATATTGGTGGCGAGCGATCACGCCCATGAACGGGCCGAAAAACAGACCTCCTGCCAGACCTGTCCAGATTCCGGAAAGATGGTTGGGGCCTTTGATGCCGAAAACGAGAGCCATCCCCAGGCTATAAAAAAGACCCGAGAACAGGGAGATCCTCATCCAGGCCGGTTCGGAAGCCTTGGTTCCGCTGATGGCGGAAGGAGGTTCGGCCCGGGGAGGGGAATAGGGATCGACGCTCATGAGGCGGAAGAGCTCACTCGGTCGTCGTGAGCCACATCGCGTCGGAGATTTCCGCGGCGATCATCCCGGCGAGGCGGCGGGCGTCACCGTCGAGGCGGTGCTGGCCGGAGGTTTCACCATGGATGAGCAGGCAGATGGCGCGGGTCATGGCGTGCTCGCCGAGGTAGTGGGCGATTTCCTCTTTCGAGGCCATGGAAAACAGGCCGGCGTAAAAAAGCGGCTTGGGGTCGCGGATCTGTTGCTTGCGCTGGACGAGTTCCATCGCGAGATCGCAGGATTTCTCCAGCCGCAGCGGATCGACCTTTTCCAGGTGGTCCATGTAGGCGCCGGCGTTCTCGCGCAGATGGCCGCGGACGATCCAGCGGCCGTTGATGCGGCGGACTTTCGCGACGTTTTTGGTTTCCTCCCAGGGGAGAAGGGGCGTCAGGAAGGCGGAGGAAGTCATGCTTGGAGGAAGACAGGCCGGAATTTCCGTTGTGGCCGATCTTACCCTGTCCGGAGATTATTTCAACCCCTCTTGGGCATGTGGCGGTTTTGCGACCCGCCGGCACCAGGCGATCACCCCGAGGCCACCGAGGTAAAATACTCCGGTGAGCGCTGTTGAATAGAGCAGCAGCCGCTGATAGCCGAGGGTGGCGGGATTCATGAAAAAGTACGGGTAGTCACCCAGGATGGCACCGCGTCCGAGCACCCAGATCCAGTAGGCAACCGGGTAGGCCAGCCAAGTGAGTGCCAGCTTCCAGGGAAGGTTTTGCTTTGGCACGAAGAGTGTCCAGTAGGCCAGATAGAGCAGGGGAGTGGCGTAGTGGAGGATGATATTGGCTGCTCCTTGCCAGCCTGGAGGATGCCAAAACCGGGCGAGCAGGAGGGTGTAGAGACTGCTGACCAGGACGATGTAGAGCAGTACGCCGGTGCTGACGGATGCCCGGCCGAATGAGCTGCCGATCCGGCTGTCGGGCCTCACCAGGGCGAAGGCATAGCTGGCGAGAACCAGAAGGTTGGTGAGAATGGTGAAGTAGCTGAGCAGCTTCATGATCATCAATCCCAGACCCAGGCCGAGTCCCACGAATGAATCCACCAGGATGCAGCTCTGGATGGTCAGTCCAGCGAGAGCGGTAGCGAAACCGAGCAGGGCGAATGCCCGCCGCCCGTCCGGTTGCGAAACCGGCAGAGCGGAAAAGAAGGACGCGTGCCGGG
>JAQGPE010000540.1 GCA_028293225.1 Akkermansiaceae bacterium
ACGGGAAACTGGATCTTGAAGCGGTTGGCGGAGTTGGCCACGCCGTCGATGGCGGCGATCGGGTCCGGCGCGGTGACACCGGCGGTGGAGGAGTTGTTAAAGGCCGTATCCATCAGGTCCACGCGGCCGTTGCCGTCACCATCGACCTTTTCCGTCGGGTAGGCGACGAAGCCGGCGGTGTAGCTCTTGCGGTAGACGATGATCGGGACGCCGTTCGGGTCGAAGGTGAAACCGCGCAGGTCGGCATTGGCACCGGCGCCGAGGGTGACGGCTTTGCCCAGCAGGCCGTCCTTGATATAATAGATAGTCCCCAGGCCGGCATCGGCGACGGCGACGCGGATCTTGCCATCCGGCCCCGCGGCGGCACGGATGCCGCGGGTCGCAGTGGGGCCGCCGCCGCTGAGGGCGGGCAGGATAGCGACTGAGGTCGCCGACTGGCTGGCCGGAGTGAAGGCGCGGATGTCGGTGGTGAAGCCCACGCGGTCACGCAGGCAGCTGTAGTAAAAGATCCCGTTGTAATTGTAGATGGGACCGTAGGAACCGCCGTCGACATTGGTCACCGTCCCAGGGTAGACGCCGGTCCAGACTGCCAGGGTGCTGGCGGACTGGGTAAGCCCGTAGTTGAAATAGACCAGGCCGTTGGTCGAGGTGGTGGCGTAGACAGCGGTACCGGTGACGGGGGCGGTGCCGGTGGGGCGGACCCGCACCGACCACGCCGCCGTGCCCGCCTTGGTCGCGTAGCCGATGTATTCGGATCCGTCCGGATCTTGAAAGCCGAAGGAAATGTGGTAGGTGACCACGGCGCCGCTGATGGTAGCCGTGGCGTAGGCGCAGCGCAGGCCATTGATTCCGGGAACGAGCGTGGCGACCTGAGGACTGCCCACATCGAGAATCACCGCCTGCAGGGAGCCGGCTGAGACATTGACCAGGATGGTGCCGCCGGGGGTGTTCGGAAAGAGCTCCCCGCTGCGCATGAAGGTGTCCGGGATGATGCCGCTGGAGTCCCAGGTGGGCGGCCCCCCGGACTGGCGGATCCAGGTGCCGGCGCCGCCGGTGGTGATGGTGTCAGGCGAATTCGTGGAACTCGGCCAGAGGTAGTACTCGTTGGAGTTCAGGGCGACATTTGCCAGCGGAAAACTGGTCCAGTCCGCCGGAGCGGTGACTCCGAGGGCCGCGGACAGGGTCGCGGCAAACGACAAAAAGGCACGAAGGACGAACTTCACACGCCGCCCATCGCACTTCCGGTCCCGGTCCGCAAGCCCCGGAATCGGGCGGGATTGCACCGTGGAAGAAAAAATTTCCACGCAGCGGGTTTGAAACCGGGAAAGAAACAAATTCGGGTGGCTGCCCTCTTCAACGGTCCACGCGCGCGGATCCGCCGCCGACGAGTTTCTTCACCTCATCCAGCGTGGCCATGGTGGTGTCGCCGGGAGTGGTCATGGCCAGGGCTCCGTGGGCGGCTCCATATTCCACGGCGGTCAGAGGATCATTGAACTCCATGGAGCCGTAAGCCAAACCGCTGGCGAAGGAGTCCCCTCCCCCAACGCGGTCGTAAATCTCCAGCTTCGGACGGTGGGTGGCTTCGTGGAATTCGCCGGCATGCCAGCAGATCGCGCCCCAGTCATTGATCGTGGCGCTGTGCACCTCGCGGAGAGTGGTCGCGACCACCTGAAAGTTCGGGAACTCCCCGACCGCGCGGCGGATCATCGCCTTGAAGCTGTCCACCTGCAGCCCGGTGAGGTGCTCGCTGACGCCTTCCACCTCCAGGCCGAGGCAGGCGGTGAAATCCTCCTCATTGCCGATCATGACATCGACATGGCGGGCGATCTCGCGATTCACCGCGCGGGCCTTGTCCTGGCCGCCGATGCCCTTCCACAGGCTCGGCCGGTAGTTGAGATCGTAGGAGACGATCACGCCGTGCTCGCGGGCCTTTTGGCAGGCTTCGATGGTCAGCTCCGCCGTCGATTCCGACAACGCGGCGAAGATCCCGCCGGTGTGGAACCAGCGGCTGCCGGCATGCGGGCCGAAGATCGCGTCCCAGTCCACATCGCCAGGCTTCATCTGGCTGGCGGCGGTATGGCCGCGATCGCTGGTGCCCTTCGCCCCGCGCAGGCCGAAGCCGCGCTCGGTGAAATTGAGCCCATTGCGGACCTGGCGGCCGATGCCATCGAAAGCCCTCCACTGGACGAAGCGCGTATCCACCCCGCCCTGCAGGATGAAGTCCTCGATCAGGCGGCCCACGTCGTTTTCGGCAAAGGCGGTCACCACCGCGGCTCGCTGGTCGAAGCAGCGCCGCAGCCCGCGGGCGACATTGTATTCGCCGCCCCCCTCCCACGCGTCGAAGCGGCGGGTGGTGCGGACCCGGCCGTGACCGGGATCGAGCCGCAGCATGATCTCCCCCAGGGAAATGATGTCGAAGCGGCAGTCTTCAGCGGAGCGGATGGTGAGAGCCATGGTGAGGGAAAGAGAGGATTATTCGGCGGACGGCACCACGCCATTGGCACAGGCGACCGGGCCGCTGCCGGAAAGGAAGTTGAGCAGGTTCTCCACCGCCTTCATGGCCTGCCGCGGCACGCTTTCAAAGGTCCGGGAACCGATGTGCGAGGTGACCAGGGTGCGCGGGTGGCGCAGCAGCGGATCGTCAAGGGCGGGCGGTTCCTGCTCCATCACATCGGTGGCGTAACCGGCCAGGCGTCCGGACTCCAGCGCCTCCAGGATCGCGGCGGAGTCGGCCAGCTCGCCGCGGCCGGTGTTCACGATCACCGCGCCCTCCGGCAGCAGCGCCAGGCGTTCGCGGTTGATCAGGTGGTGGGTGTCCGGCCTCAGCATGGTGTGGGGGCTCAGGATCTCCACGGAGGAAAACAGCGACTCCAGCGAGTCATGGCGGATCACTCCGTAGCGCTCCGCGATTTCCTCCGGCCAGTAATTGCCAAAGCCGTGGATCTCCATGTCGAAGCCCCAGGCACGGCGCGCGACCTCCTGGCCGATCCGCCCCATGCCGGCGATGCCGATACGCTTCCGCCACAGCTCATGGCCGGTCAGCCGCAGCCAGTTCCCGGCCCGGGTGGCATTGGCGATTTCCACCAGGTTCTTCTGCAAGGCCAGCAGCAGGCAGAAGGTGTGCTCGGCCACAGTGGTGTGGTTCACGCCGGGAGTGAAAAGAACCGGGATCCCGAGCTCCCGCGTGGTGGCCAG
>JAQGPE010000548.1 GCA_028293225.1 Akkermansiaceae bacterium
GCGAAGTATGCGGCGGTCTTTCCGAAGCTCGAACTCGTCACCATCGACCACTTCGGCGGCTGGGCCAATGCCCAGAAGATCCACTTTGCCGACGGCGGCATTTTCGACCAGATTTACCAGAACTGATCCTTTCCGGGTTCGCGGTGGTTATTCGCCCGTCCGGGAAATCGCATCATCCCGGGCGGGCAACCGCCACCTCTCCTGAACCCGCTTCACTCCCGCTTCCCCATCCATCCATGAAACGTTCGTCCTTCCTTTCACTCGCCCTGGCTACCGTCGCCCTCGTCGCCATTCCGGCCTGCAAACCGAAGGCTGTCGCCGCAGGCAGTGGCACGCGCCTGCTCAATGTGTCCTACGACCCGACCCGCGAATTCTACGAGGCGGTCAACGTCGCCTTCAAAAAGAAGTGGGCGGCTGACGGCAAGGGGGAGATCAACATCGAGCAGTCCCACGGCGGCTCCGGCAAGCAGGCGCGCGGCGTCATCGACGGCCTGGAGGCCGATGTCGTGACCCTGGCGCTGGCCGGCGACATCGACGTGATCGCCAAGGAAGCCAAGCTGCTGCCGGCCGACTGGCAGAGCAAGCTGCCGCAGAACAGCTCTCCCTACACCTCAACGATCGTCTTCGTGGTCCGCAAGGGCAACCCGAAGGGGATCAAGGACTGGAGCGACCTGATCAAGGACGGCACCCAGGTGATCACGCCGAATCCGAAGACCTCCGGCGGCGCCCGCTGGAACTACCTCGCGGCCTGGGCCTGGGCGAACAAGGAGTACGGTGGCGACGAGGCGAAGACGCTCGACTACATCACCAAGCTCTTCAAGAACGTGCCGGTGCTGGACGCCGGCGCCCGCGGCTCCACGACCACTTTCGCGGAGCGCAAGATCGGCGATGTGTTGCTGGCCTGGGAAAACGAGGCTTTCCTCACCAAGAAGCAGTTCCCGGGTGAGACCGAGATCGTCTATCCATCCCTCAGCATCCTGGCCGAGCCGCCGGTGGCGGTGGTGGAGGAGAACGCGAAAAAGCACGGCACCGCCGAGCTGGCGAAGGCGTATCTCGAATTCCTCTACACGGACGAAGCCCAGGACCTGGCGGGCCAGAACTTCTACCGTCCGCGCAATGAGAAGATCGCGGCGAAATACAGCAACGAGCTGCCGTCCATTCCGCTGGTGACGGTGGACAAGGACTTCGGCGGCTGGGCCAAGGCGCAAAAGGCCCACTTCGACGACGGTGGCACATTTGACAAGATCTACTCTCGCGGCAAGTAAGCTGCCCGGTTGATGATTGCCCCGCCCGGCCCGCGGAAACCGCGTGGCCGGGCGCTTCCCTGTCCATCCGTCCGCATGAAACGAGTCATCCCCGGCTTTGGCCTCACCCTGGGTATCACCCTGGCGTGGCTGAGCGTGATCATCCTCATTCCCCTGGCCGCCCTGTTCATCAAGGCGGCGGGACTCGGGCCCCAGGAATGGTGGCGGATCCTGACTTCGCCGCGGGTGATCGCGGCGACCAAGCTGACCTTCGGCGTGAGTGCCGCGGCGGCGCTGGTCAGCACGGCGCTGGGCCTGCTGGTGTCGTGGGTGCTGGTGCGCTACCGCTTTCCGGGCCGCCGGATGCTGGATGCGATCGTCGATCTGCCCTTCGCGCTGCCGACGGCGGTGGCGGGCATCACCCTGACCACCGTCTACGGAGAAAAAGGCTGGCTGGGGAAGCCGATCATTCATGTGGCTGTCTGGATCCGGGATACCTTTCATCCCACCGGCTGGCTGGGAGAGCAGGTTGCCGCCTGGGCGACCCACGGCGGCGCCTATAGCTCGCTGGGGATTTTCATCGCGCTGACGTTCATTGGCTTTCCTTTCGTCGTGCGCACGGTGCAGCCGGTGATGGAGGATCTGGGACCGGAGTACGAGGAAGCGGCGGCCAGCCTGGGCGCCGGCCGTTGGAAGACCTTCTGGCGGGTGGTTTTCCCGCTGATGGTGCCGGCTTTGATCACCGGCTTCACCCTCGCCTTCGCGCGGGCGATCGGCGAGTATGGCTCGGTCATTTTCATCTCGGGCAATCTGCCGTTGAAGACCGAAATCCTGCCGCTGCTGATCGTCGCGCAGCTGGAGCAGTTCAAATACGCCGACGCGGCGGTGATCGCCTCCGGCATGCTGATCGTGTCCTTCTCGCTCCTGGTGGTCATCAATCTCCTGCAACGCCGCTTGAACTGGCAGAACCGCTGATTCCATGGCCTACCGTTCCTCTACCAACGAATCCCTGCCGGTCCGCATCGTCCTGATTGTGGTGGCGGTGCTGATCCTGTCGCTGTTCCTGCTGCTGCCGCTGGCGGCGGTGTTCATCGAGGCGTTCCGCAACGGCTACGACGTCTTCATCGCCGCGCTGACCGATCCGGTGGCGATGTCGGCGATCAAGCTGACGCTTTTCGCCGCGGCGATCGCGGTGCCGCTCAACACGATCTTCGGCGTCTCCGCGGCGTGGATCGTCACCAAGTTCCGTTTCAAGGGGCGGTCCTTCCTGCTGGCGATGATCGACCTGCCGTTTGCCGTTTCCCCGGTCATCGCGGGTCTGGTTTTCGTGCTGCTGTTCGGGGCCAGGGGCTGGTTCGGCCCGTGGCTGGGCGAGCACAATCTCAAGATCATCTTCGCCGTTCCGGGGATCGCGCTGGCCACGACGTTCGTGACCTTTCCCTTCGTCGCGCGGGAGCTGATCCCGCTGATGGAGACGCAGGGTTCGGATCAGGAGGAAGCGGCGGTGACGCTGGGGGCGAGGGGCTGGACGATCTTCTGGCGGGTCACCCTGCCGAATATCAAGTGGGGCCTGCTCTACGGGGTGCTGCTGTGCAATGCCCGCGCCATGGGCGAGTTCGGCGCCGTCTCGGTGGTGTCCGGCCATATCCGCAACAAGACCAACACGCTGCCTCTGCACATCGAGATCCTTTTCAACGAGTATCACTCCAGTGCGGCCTTCGCCTGCGCCGCGCTGCTCGCCCTGCTGGCGCTGGTGACCATGGCGATCAAGAGCCTGGTCGAGCACTTCACCGGCCACCAGGCCGGCGGCGCCGCCAAATAGTCCATCCTCCGCCACGGCGCTCGTTTTCCTTTTCTCCGCACGCATTTCCCACCTTCACTCCGATGTCCATTTCGATCCAATCCATCAACAAGACCTTCGGCACCTACACGGCGCTGGATGACGTTTCGCTGGAGGTGCCGGACGGCTCGCTGACCGCGCTGCTCGGTCCTTCCGGTTCCGGCAAGACCACCCTGCTGCGGATCGTGGCGGGCCTGGAGTATGCGGACCCAGGCAGCGGCCAGATCCTTTTCCACGGTGAGCCGGTGGCGGACATCCCCGCGGGCAAGCGCGGGGTGGGCTTCGTGTTCCAGCACTACGCGCTCTTCAAGCACATGAGCATCGCGGACAACATCGCCTTCGGCCTGTCGGTGCTGCCTGGCTCGAAGCGCCCGGCGCGCCGGGAGATCAAGGACCGGGTGAAGGAACTGCTGAGCCTGGTGAAGCTGGACGGCCTGGACAAGCGGCGGCCGCA
>JAQGPE010000587.1 GCA_028293225.1 Akkermansiaceae bacterium
GATTATCATCGTGAAGGATGAGACCTCAAAGACGAACCGCCGTATCGTCCCTATACTTCCGGCGCTGAAGGATTGGCTGTGGCCGATCCGGAAGAAGTCCGGCGCGGTCGGGTCGACGAGCTGCTAACCAACTCAGAATCGGATCAAAACAGAGATCTCCGAGACAGCCAACTTCGGGGCGCTGGAGTGAGGATGGCGGGCCAATGCGATCCGGCACACCTGGATCAGCTGCCGCGCGGCGGTCACCAGCATCGGGCAGGCCGCCATGGAGGCGGGCAACTCAGAGGCCGAGGCGAAGCGTAGCTACGTGGATGCGATCGGTCCTGACGAGGCGGAAGAGTGGTTCAAGCTGACCCGGGAAAATGTCGCTGAACGGTTGCGGAACATTTCCAAGAAATCGTCGTAAATATCTGATTTACAGACGTGAACAAAAGAGCCCCTGCGGGGACGTCACCCGCAGAGGCTCGGCGGACTGGATTCTTTCCCCCCGGATTGCCTCCAGCCCGGGCCCGTTGCCGGGCCTAACAGAATTCAACTGCCTCTTTTGCGATTGGTTGCGGTGGTTTGAAACTTTCCTGAAAAACTCCGGATCATTGTCCGAAACCCCGCATGGCCGGGATTTTCGTTCCGGCCCGCCGTCATTTCCCCTATCGCTGGGCCGGGCCGCGAAGCCCGTCTTCCTTGAAGCGCTACATTCAACTCCACTTCCTGGTGCTGCTGCTGGCCGCCACCGCGCTTCTGGGTAGGGGCATCTCCCTCTCCTCTCTGGGCGTGGTCACCTGGCGCACTGCCCTGGCCTGTCTCGGCGCGGCCCTCTGGACCGGCTTCCTCCGCCCCCGGCTGACGAAGGGCGAGGTCCGCCCCGCCCCTCTCTGGCCCGGCGCCGGCCAGGCCCTCCGCCTCATCGGCGTGGGCGCCGTCATCGGCATCCACTGGCTGTGCTTCTTCGGCTCGGTCAAGCTGTCGAACATCTCGATCTGCCTGCTGGCGCTCACCACCATGTCGCTCTTCACGGCCTTCACCGAGCCGTTCTTCGAGAAGCGCCGGGTGCGTCCCTTCGAGGTTCTGTTAGGGATCCTGATCGTCTGCGGCATCGGCATCGCCGCCAAGGACTTCAACCGGCACGACACCCTGGGCCTCATCGTCGGGCTCGGCGCCGCCTTCCTGGCCGCCATCTTCCCGGTCCTGAACCGCCGCATCGTTCAGGCCGGCGGCGATCCCCAGGTGATGGTCGCCTGGGAAATGCTCGGCGCCTGCGCGGTCACCCTGATCGTCCTGCCGTTCTTCTCCACCTACGGCGAACTCTTCGCCTGGAAGGGCCTCGACTGGCTGTGGCTGCTGCTGCTCGCCTGGGTCTGCACCGTCTTCGCCCACGGCTTCCACATCCACCTGCTGCGCTTCTTTAGCGCCTACACGCTGAACCTCGCGATCAACTTCGAGCCGATCTACGGCGTCATCGCCGCCGCCCTGTGCTTCAGCGAATACAAGGACCTGACCGGTGCGTTCTACGCCGGCATGCTGACCACCATCGCCGCCAACCTACTCCACCCGGTGATCATCCGCTGGAATCAGCGCCGGAAAGGTCTCGTCCTTGAGTCCGATCCCGCTGAGCCCTAGCCGCCGCGAGTTCGACAGCAGCGCCTGCAGCCGTCGCGCCGCCGCTGCCGGAACCAGACCCTCCGGCCGGATGTTCGACACGCAGTTGCGCTCCGCATCGCTGCGCCCCGCCCGCGGCTCCCAGGTGAAATAAGCGCCCAGACTGTCCGGCGAACCCAGCCCCGGCCGCTCGCCCAGCAACATCAGACTGAGCCGCGCCCCGAGCAGTTCGCCGATTTCATCCTGGATCGCCACCCGGCCGCCCTCGACCACGCACACCGGACCCAGCCGCCAGCCGTCCTGCTCCAGCAGCGGCAGCAACTCGCTCAGCACTCCCACCACCTGCCGCGACGCCGCCGTCGCCGAAAGCCCGTCCGACACCACGATCACCAGATCCACCCCGCCTCCGGCACTTTCAGCCAGCAACTCCCGCGACGCATCGTCCAGCCGCCGCCCCAGATCCGGCCGCAAAAGATACTCCGCCCGCCCTGCCGCCGCACTCTTCAGCAGCCGCGTCGCACACCCCAACGACTCCAGCTCCAGCGCGAGCCCCGCCGCATCGAATTCCGCATGCACCGCGTCCTTCGCCAGTGCGTGCGCCATCCGGAAATCCAGCAGCGCCCGCGTCGGCAGGCTGCCTCCGCTCCGCCCCAGCGCCACCCGCGCCGGCGTGAACCCCTTCAGCCTCGCCCAAGGATCCTCTTTCATAAGGGCAACGATGTCAGCAGCCCATGCCGCCGCGCCTCCGCAGGCAGCAGCCGGTTCCCCTCTCCAAAGATCCCTACCCGCTCCAGCCACGCCTCGAACTCCGGCGCCGGCCTCAGCCCCAGCACCTGCCGCAGGTAGTGGCTGTCGTGAAAGGAGGTCGACTGGTAGTTGAGCATGATGTCGTCCGCCCCCGGCACCCCCATGATGAAATTGCACCCGGCCACCCCCAGCAGCGTCAGCAGGTTGTCCATGTCGTCCTGATCCGCCTCGGCATGGTTGGTGTAACAAACGTCACACCCCATCGGCAGGCCCAGCATCTTCCCGCAGAAGTGATCCTCCAGCCCCGCGCGGGTGATCTGCTTTCCATCATAGAGGTACTCCGGCCCGATGAACCCGACCACCGTGTTCACCAGCAGCGGCGAAAACTCCCGCGCCACCGCATGCGCCCGCGCCTCCAGCGTCTGCTGGTCCACGCCATGATGCGCCCCCGCCGACAGACACGAACCCTGCCCCGTCTCGAAATACATCACATTGTCCCCTAGCGTGCCCCGCCCGAGCGCCAAGCCCATCTCGCGAGCCTCCTTCAAAAGGCTCAGACTGACCCCGAAGCTCCGGTTCGCCGCCTCCGTCCCCGCGATCGATTGAAAGATCAGATCGACCGGCGCCCCCGCCCCGATGCATTGCATCGTATTGGTCACATGCGTCAGCACGCAGGTCTGCGTCGGGATCTCATGCCGGCTCACCAGCTCATCCATCATCCGCAGCAGCTCGCCACACGCCACCGGACTGTCGGTCGCCGGATTGATCCCGATCACCGCATCACCACAGCCATAGAGCAACCCATCCAGGATCGACGCCACGATTCCCCGCACGTCGTCCGTCGGGTGATTCGGCTGCAGCCGCACCCCCAGCCTCCCGGCCAGCCCCTGCGTATTCCGAAAACGGCTCACCACCCGCACCTTGGAAGCCGCCAGGATCAGGTCCTGATTCCCCATCAGCTTGCTCGCCGCCGCCACCATCTCCGGCGTCAGGCCGCCCGACACCGCCGCGATCTCCACTCCCGTCGTCGCATAGTCCAGCAGCCACTCCCGGAACTCCCCGACATTCATCCCCGCCACCACCGCAAAGGCCCCGCGATCATGCCGGTCGCAGATCAGCCGTGTGACCTCATCCTCCTCATAAGGAATCACCCACTCCTCCAGGAAGTGCGCCAGCGGCACCTCCGCCAGGCACATCTGCGCCGCCACCCGCTCCGCCGCCGATTCCGCCGCCACTCCCGCCAGCCGGTCGCCCGAACGCGCCGGCGTGGCCTTGGCCAGCAGTTCGCGCAAATCGGCGAACTGATGAAAACGCCGGCCGGCCTGAATGGTATGCGACATGAATGGTGCGGAGCCTCTCTCGCAAGCAGACGCCATTCCATCCGCGCCGGGCCCTTCAACCCGTCACAACTTCACGGCATAGGTCCCAAAAGCATTCCCCGGCAGCGCCTTGCGGATCTCCCCGCGCGAGCGCCGGTGCACCCCGCAGAGCAATCCCACCGCCATCATCATCCCGATCAGGCTGGTGCCGCCAAAACTCACGAAAGGCAGTGGCAGACCGTCGTTCGGCAGCAGCGCCGTCACCACCGCGATGTTCTGCATCGCGGGAAGCACGATCACCACCGTCAGGGCCAGCGCCAGCGTGCGGTCAAAAGGATTCGAAGCCTGAGCCGAAATCATCGCTCCGGAAACGGCAATGACCACATAGCAAAGCACCGCGCCAAGCGTGCCGATCAAGCCCAGTTCCTCGCCCACCATCGGGAAAATGAAGTCGATGTGAGCAAAGGTCAGCGTGCCGAATTTCTCCGCGCCATTCCCCAGCCCCACGCCGGAAGCCCCGCCGTTCCCGAACGCCAGCAGCGCCCGGTACTGCTGCATCCCCGTGCCGCGCTGGTTGATCGGATCATCCAGATGCAGCCACGACAGGATCCGCTTCCAGCGGTTCTCGTTATGATAAAGATAGTAGCCGGTCCCGCTCATCG
>JAQGPE010000596.1 GCA_028293225.1 Akkermansiaceae bacterium
ACAGCAGGCCGAAGCGCATCGGGCAGATGTCGGTGAAGCCCATGGTGTAGGCCACCAGCGAGCCGGCGGCCGAACCACGGCCCGGTCCCACGGGAATGCCGTGGTCCTTGCCCCAGTTGATGAAGTCCGCGGTGATCAGGAAGTACGACGCGAACCCGAGGTGGTTGATCGTCTCGATCTCGTAGTCCAGGCGCTTGATCAGCTCCTCTTCCTTGGCGCGCTCCTTGCCGTAGCGCTTCTCCAAACCCTCGAAGCAGACCCGGCGGAAATACTCATCGCGCGGCGATCCGTCCGGCGTGCCGAACTGCGGGTATTTCTCCGAGCTGGTCGGGTCCAGCTTCAGCGTGACATCGCACATCTCGGCGATCTCCAGCGTCACATCGCACGCGCCCGGGATGTCCGCGAACAGCTCGCGCATCTCCTCGGCCGTCTTGAAGTAGACCTCCGGCGAATAACGCATGCGGTTCTCGTCGATCATCAGCCGCCCGGTGCCGATGCAGATCATGACGTCATGCGCCTCGTGATCGCTCTTGTCCAGGAAGTGGACGTCGTTTGCCGCCACCACCTTCAGGTCGAATTCCTTCGCCAGCTTAAGCAGATGCGGCGTCACCCGGCTCTGGATTTCCAGGCCGTGGTTGTGGACCTCCACGAAGGTGTATTCCTTGCCGTAAATATCCACCAGCTCCGCCAGCGTGTCGCGGGCCTTCTCCTCATCGCCGGCCAGGATCCACTCGTTGACCGGTCCGGAAATGCAGCCGGTCAGGCAGATCACTCCCTCGGAAAACTTGCGCAGCGCCTTGCGGTCCACCCGCGGCTTGCCGTGGTAAAGGCCCTCCAGATGCCCCAGCGAGACCAGCTTCGACAGGTTGTTCCAGCCCTCGATCGTCCGGGCCAGCAGGGTCATATGGGTGGCTCTCTTCCGGCCCGGAATTTCCTTCTTCTCCTCCATTCCGTTCGGCGCGAGGTAGATCTCGCAGCCCAGGATCGCTTTCACGCCGGCCTTTTTGCAGGCCTGGTAGAACTCGATCGCCCCGTAAAGATTGCCATGGTCGGTCATCGCCACCGCCGGCATGCCGAGTTCCTTCGCCCGTTTGACCACCGCATCGGTGCGGTTCATGCCATCCAGGAGCGAGTATTCGGTATGAAGGTGAAGGTGGACGAAGGAGCCTGACATCGGGACGGCGGAGACTGCCCCAGCCCGGCGCGGAGGGCAAGAAGCCCGCATGCGGAATCTGTCCACCCCTTGCCGCTACAGGCTTTGCGGACCGCGCGTTTTCCCATAGGCACAGGCTCAGATGTCCGATCCCGCCGACCGATTCGTCCAGGCAATCACCCTGCCTTTCGCCGGAAATGCCGAGGCCCTCGTCAAGGCGGACACGGAAATCCGCGCCCTGCTCGCCGCCGGAGCGCCCACTGACTCCGTCCTCGATGCCGCCGCCACCCGGCTCGCCGCCGCCGCAGTTCGGAGAAAAGCCGCCAGCCTCGCCCGCTACGCCCTGTATCTCCTCTCCGCGGTCATCTCGCTCACCATTGCCTTCTTCGCGATCCAGTATTGGCTGAACACCGGCTTCAATACCGGCCTCCCGCTCCCGGCAAAGCCGTCCTTCATTAAAGAAAAATCCTTATCGCAGCAACTCGCACCCGGGATCGCCCTCCGCCAGAGGCTCCTCCTTTTCGGCGACCGCTCGGCCCCCACCACTTCGGCCGCCAAAAAGGCCCTCTGGGACAGCGAGCCGGACAACCCCGCCTATTTCTGCGACTACGCCATCGCCTGCTACTCCAATAAAAACGGCCTCCCGCCGGATTTCCTGGCAACCGCCCGGCGGATCGATCCCGGCAACGGCTGGTACCAGGCCTTCGCCGCCGGCGTCCTCGCCAAACAAGCCGCAGTCGCTCAGCCCAAACCCACCGTAGCGAAAAAACCCGATTGGGTCCTCCGATGGAACATCCTCGATCCGCAAAAGCTGGAGACCTGCTGGTCGCTTCTCCAGGAAAGCGCAACCCAACCCCGCTTCACCTCTTACGAAACCAGCCTCCTCCGCCAGCGCATCGCCCAACTCCCCACCGGCGGCGGCAATGTGGAAGCCTGCCGGAACGCCTTCTACGTCAGTATTTATTCGGCGAACTCCGGCTCGCTCCGCTTCAGAACCCTGGCCGATGTCGTCGGCGCCAAGGCCCAGCTGGCCGCGGAAGCGAAGGATCCGGCCCTGCTCAAGGAAATCATCGCCGGGTGGGACCGCTTCGATGCAGTCTACCAGCGCAACGAGGAGGTCTCCGTCATCGACTCGCTCGTCCGCGCCACGGTCCTCCGCGGCGTCAGTGCCAATCTGGCCGCGGATGCCGGAAAGTTGGGACTTCCCGAAGAGGCCGCCCGGTTCAGAGCCCTCAAAGACCAGCTCCAACTCTGGAGCCAGAAACCGGACAGCGACTTCCCCGGCCTGCCGCGAAAGGCCAGCATGCTCGGCGGCCTCACTCTTCCCACTATCCTCAAACAATCCCGCACGCTGCGCTTCGACGAAGAAAAGCTCACCCCTGGCCGGTACTCCGAACACGAGCTCTTCGGCGCGGTCCTCGCCACCGCCGGCATCCTCCTCCTCGCGGCAGTCTGCATCCTCACCGCTCTCTATCGTTTCCGCGCCGCCCGGCTGATCGCCACCCTTGCCCGCCAGGGCGCAGCCCTGCTCCAACCCATCGACTGGCTGTGGCTCATCGGCTTGGGGACCGTGCTGCCCTTCGTAGTCTTCCAGTTCATTTCCCGCACCGGCTTCCCCGGCGGCAGAGACTACAGCCTGACCGCTTCCCGCTTCGCCGCACCCATCTTCGCTTTTGAAGCCTTCATCCTCCTGCTGATCGGCCTGCCCGTCGTCATCGCCCGCTGGCGCCTCGGCCGCCGCGCCGGCTTCCTCGGCATCGCCTGGACCCGGCGGCCCTGGGTGGGCGTTGCGATGGCGTCCCTGGCCGTGATCGGCTGCCTCACTTTCGGCGCTTACTTCACCGCTGAATCCCCGCCCGCCTGGATCACCGCGATCGAAATGGCCATCTTCGGCCTCATCCATGGCTGGCTGATCTTGATCGTCTCCCGTGCCCTCTTCAGCCGCCGTGAAAATCTCCTGAAGCGCCTGACCCTCGCCCGCAGCGTCCTGCCCTGCTATGCGCTGGCCCTGCTGCTCGTCGCCCTCACCGTCCCGCTCAGCCGCACGCTGGAATGCTACTGGCTCCGTCAGGACCGCCTGACCGAGGTCACTCCCGAAGCCCCGGCGATGTCCCATTTCGAATACGACGTCGCCCGCTCGATCCTCGCCGATCTGAAACAGATCGCCGAATCCTCCCCTCCTTGATTTCCGCCCTCGCTCCGGCCTTTCCGGATCGCGGGCGCTCCCTTAAATATCGTGCAAATGCCGGACGCTGCGGAAAAATTCATCCACGCCGCCCTCGCCGCGGCTCCCAGCGACAAAGAGGTCCGCCAACACCTCGCCGCCGAACTGACGGCTCTGGCCGCCACCGCCGGCGATCCATCCCTGGAAGAAGCCACCCGGCTTCTCAAGGAAGGCCGCCTTCCCCGCAGCACCCGTCAGCTCTGGAAGGCCATTTCCGCCGCCATGGTTCTGACGGCCATCGCCTGCATGGCTGCCAATGCCTGGCACTTCCACACCTACCGGCAGACGGCCTCCCAGCTCATCGGCTCCTGGGGCGGCAAGATCACCGCGCCCGACGATTCAACCATCCCCGGCATCTCCGCGCCCACCCCCCACCAGCGGCTCCTGCTCCTGGGCGATCCGGGCCACCTGGATAAGCCCGATCAATTCCAGGGCCTGAGCCTCTCCGCGCCGGACAACCCGGTCTACTACGGCATTTTCATCCGCAAGCTCCTGTCCCGGCAGGGAGCCCTGCCCGGAGACTTCGTGGAGCGCGTCCAGGCAACCGACCCCGGAAATGGCATCCTCTTTCTGACCGCGATGGAGAGCGCTTCGAAGTCCGTCCGCGCCGACAAGCTCACCGGAAGCCATCGCATCGTGGATCCTGCGGAGTTCGACCGGGCGATGCGCTACTTCCATCTCGCGGCCGCGGCCCCGTTTCTTCGCGACCGGATTGAAGACGGCACCGGGGAACGCGTCGCGGCCATGCCCCCGGCCCGCGATTTCCTGTCCATGCTGTCCCAGATCGGTTTCGTGCTCACGCAGGAGGGCGTTTATTCCAGCGTCCCCTTTTCGATCGCCAGCCTCCTCCCCGCCGCCGCGGAAAAATGTCAGGCCGATCACGATCCCGGCGCCTTCCGGCAACTGTCCGCCGAATGGCGCGCGATCAGCGAAAAGCTCGTCCGCGATGAGCCCGTCTCCCTGATCGATCTGATCATCAAACGGGCAACCCTGATGGCGGTCTCCAAATCCTTCGCCACCGTGGCCACCGATCTCGGCCTCAATGAGGAATCCACCTACTACTCGAACCTGGGCGCTGCCCTGGGCCGCCTGAAACAGGAAATCGATGCCAGCCGCCACCAGGCGGAGGCCACGTATTCCTACACGAGGGGCGACTCCCTGCTTCCCATGTCAAAGGGCACGCTGATTCCGGAAGTACCCGCCGCCGACCTGGCTCCGGAGCGGCTGACACTTCACGCCTTCCTCCAACGCGTCACCGCATTCCTCGGCTGCGGACTCTTCCTGATCATCGGCGGCGGAGTGGCCGCCTATCGTTTTCGCGGCTCCGCATTGAGCCGTTCGCTGGCGCTCATTTCCTTCCGGATGTCCTGGCGGAAAACCCTGCCGCCGGCCACGACCGCCGCACTAGTTCCCCTGCTACTCTTCCAGCTGCATGTCTGGAGCCCATGGGGAGCTTCTTACTGGAACGCCTTCTGGGGCGGACTGATTCTTACCAATCTGCAGGCCCTCGCTGCCCTTATCCTGGCGCTGCTCCTGCCGCTATGCGTGGTCCGGCGCTTCCACCCGGATTCGGGAAAGAGCATCCGCTTTGCGGAGGCTCCCGGCCACCGGCGCGGAGAGTGGTTCGGCTGGGGCGCCGCCATCTGCGGCGCAGCGGCCTGGATTCTCGCGTCCGTCGTCCCCTACCTCTCCGGATTCGACGCTCTCTTCACTCACGATTTCGGCCTCTTCGCCGGGGTAGGAAAACCCACCATCACCGACTCCTGCGGCATCGCGATCTGGACGGCCACCGGACTTCTGGGGCTCGGAGCCGTCTATCTCGCCTTCATCGCCATCCGGGCGCTGATCTCTTCCCGCGCCCGGCTGCCCCTGCGGCTCACTGTCGCAAAACTTCTCCTCTTCCCCTACCTCGCCGCGCTGCTCTTCCTGGGCCTCCTGCAACCGGTTCTGCACGCCGTCGAGGTTCACTGGGCCACCCACGATCCGATCAACGGAATCGATCCTCTTCACCCCGCGGTCGGCCGGGGCGAATACCGGACCATGATTCCGACCTACGCCCGCCTCCGGCAACTCCTTCAGGAGGCCGCGGAATCGTCCTGAGGAAACGGGCAGCGCCGGGACTCCGTCAGTTCGCTTTCGGCTTCAACGCGGGAGGGGCCGGCGGAGTGTTCTTCAGCTGAACGATCTTCGCCTCCGTTTGGGCGATCAGGCCCTGGGCTTCCGCGATCTTGGCCTGTTCCTTCGCCGCCTGATTTTCCTGGAATTCGGCCTTTGCCAGAACGCTGCCGTTCGTGCCGGAGGCCACTGTATGGCCCGTGGCGTCCACCACATTGATCTCTGCCCGGGCTCGTAGTTCCTGTGCCCGCTTAGTGGCCTTCTGAGACGCCGCTGTCGATTCCTGGACGCCCTTTTTCAGCTTCGCAAGGTAGGCCTGCAGGGCAGCGATCTTCGCCTGCGTCTCGGCGTCCAGCACCGGAGCGGCTGCGGGCGGGGCGGGCGGATTGGGGATGTAGCCGCCCTGCGGCTTCACTTCCTTCTCCCGCTCGCGCTGGGCCTCGGCGGCTTCCTTCTGCTTCTTCTCGTTTTCCTCCTGCTGGGTCTTTCCCTCCGCAGCGCTGACGGCGAACTTCTTGGCCAGATCGTCCGGCAGCTTGCTGTAGAGCACCCGGGCGGTGCCGCCGTCGTGCTGGACCTTCACGCCGACCTCATCTTCGCCGATGATCGTCGCACCCTCGTAGACCTTGCCGTCGCGGGTCGCCAAATGGCCGACCACCAAGGGCAGCGGCACGTGGTCGGCGGCCAGGGCGGCAGAAGTGGTCAGGGCGGTCGCGAGGAGAAGGAGCGCGCGTTTCATGAGTTCTCCGACTTATCTGATGGCCCTTTTATTCAGTCAATCCCGGGGATGGCCGCCTTGCGGCTGGATCATGGGGGCGAAATCCGGCCCTATGGTGGCATCATGCCCATCCGCGGAATCCACCATGTCGCCATCATCTCCTCCGACTACCTGCGCTCGAAGCACTTCTATACGGAGATCCTCGGCTTCCGGGTCATCGCGGAGACCCACCGGCTGGAGCGGAACTCGTGGAAGCTCGACCTGGAGCTGCCGGATCTGACCCAGATCGAGCTGTTCTCCTTTCCCGAGCCTCCGCCGCGGCCGTCGTATCCGGAGGCCCGCGGGCTGCGGCACCTGGCCTTTGCGGTGACCGACCTGGATGCGGAGGTGGCCGCCCTGACGGGTCACGGGGTGGCGGTGGAGGCGGTGCGGGTCGATGAGCTGACCGGGCAGCGGTTCACGTTCTTTGCCGATCCCGATGGGCTGCCCTTGGAGTATTATGAGATAAGCCCTTGATCCTCAGCCATTAACTAAAACGCCCGGCCGCAGGGTTGCGGACGGGCGTGGGGAAAACGGGTTGCGAACCTCGGTTCGCGATCAGGCGCCTGCGACCTTCGGCTTGACGACGCGGCGCACCGCTCCGAAACGCTTCTGGAACTTGTCGATGCGGACTTCGGTGTCGACGAACTGCTTCGTGCCGGTGAAGAACGGGTGGGAGTCGGAAGTGATACCGATCGAGATGATGTTGTACTCAACACCGTCGATGATTTCCTTCTTCTCGGAGTTCTTGGTGGAGCCGCCAACAAAGCGAGCACCGGTCGTCATGTCCACGAACACGGCCGGATTGTATTTCGGATGAAGATCCTTTTTCATGGTAGGAATGGGGTTCCACCACGTTACCGACGCGGCGGGACGCGGAGAATGCACAGGCAAAAAATCTTGTCAAGCCAGCGACCCAGGCGGTTTTTCAAAAATTTCACCACGCTTCCGCTTACTTCTTTCGCGCCGCGGCGGTCAGTTCGACCACCAGGCGGTGCAGCACCAGCCGCTCGTCCAGGCCGCTGGTCACCAGGGTCAGGTCGGCTTTCATCGCCGACTCCATCACCGCGCGCAGGCCTTCCAGCGTGAAAGCCGAGGCGCCGCGCATCGCCAGGAACATCGGGTAGGCATTGACGCCACCGGTCTTCTTCTGCGGCAGCCACAGGCGCTCGATCTCCGGCATGCGGTCGATCGCCGCAGCGAAGGACTTGTAGTTGCCGCCGGGCAGGCCCTTGTCGACCAGGACCCGGGCCATGAACAGGTTGCGGACGGTCGGGATGATCGAGGCGCGCATCAGGCCGACGGCGTTCTCGCCGCGCTCCAGCTGCTGGTCGATCAGCTCCAGGGCGCGCGCGGCATCGCCGTGCTGCAAGGCGTTGCCGATCTCGAAGACCACCCCGGCGCGGCTGAGTGGGACCATCTTGCGGACATCGTCCAGGGTCACCAGGCGGCGCTCCGGGCCCAGGTAGAGGTCGAGCTTGTCGAGCTCGTTGCCGATCTGGCGGGTCGCCTCGCCGGCCAGCATGATGAAAAGCTGCAGGGCGTCGTCCTCGAAGCGCAGCTTCAGCTCGCGGGCCCGGCCCTCGATCAGCGCGGCGACCTCGTCCTCCCAGCCCTCGCGGGAGGTATCGATCTTGTCGAAGACCGCCACCTGGCCGCCCTTTTCCAGGAACTTCCAGAAGGCGCGGCGCTTGTCGATGCCGGTGGCGCTGAGCAGGAAGGTCACGCCATTGCCAAGGCCGGCCTCCAGGCAGGACTTCAGGTTCTCGACGCCCGACAGGGTCCGCTCCGAGCGGCCGGTCACGTCATCGATCAGGAAAGTCGCGTTCTTCAGCCACACCACCTTCTCGCCGCCAAAGAACGGCAGGGTCTGAAGCGCCTCGACCGCCGCGCGGCAGATCTGGAAGGCGCCCTCGGAATTGTCGGCCGTGCCGTCGACGATCTCGTGGGTAAAGCCGTCGTCATTGCCGCCGGTCAGCTCGTGGTGGAGGCGCAGGGCCTCCTCCTTCACACGTCCGTCATCGGTCCCGACGATCGCAAAGAGGTTCGATTTCTGAGTCGCGACGGATTTCGCCTTGGCTGCCACGGGGGAGGTTTAGCGGCCCGTCATCAGGGCGGCAAGGGTGGAGGTGGGTTGAAGAAATTGAACCGCGAATGGAC
>JAQGPE010000610.1 GCA_028293225.1 Akkermansiaceae bacterium
GACATCGGCGAGGTTCTCGACATCGCGGTAGACCAGGTCGTGGTAAAAGGCCTCGTGCGCGAGCAGCACCTCCGCCACGGTGGCGCGGCGGCCGGGCAGGCGGACGATTTCCGGTGGCAGCTTTTCCAGGGCCTGGCGCAGGACGGCGTAGCGGTGCGCGGACTCCGGGTGGCCGGGGCCGGTGTCGTGGAGTTCATAGCAGGCGTCATCGTGGACACCTACGGTATTTCCCGTAGATGGCCTCATCGGTCGACGATCGTGATCTGCTTGTCCGCCATGAATTTCTTCCTCCGCCGCAGGATGCCCGCCACGGTGAGCCGGTAGTGCCGCTCGTCATTGTCGAGGTCCGCGGACTGTGCCGTCGTGCCCCCTTCCCTGACCAGCAGCCCGGACATGGGCCGGTTCTCCGGCAGCACGCTGGCCCACAGTTCCCTGATGCCGCGACGCTTCGCCACACGGGCCAGCTCGCCAAGGAGAAATCCCGCCATCCCGGCGCGGCGGGTGGACTCGTGGACCACGAAGGCGATCTCGGCGCTGGCGCCGCCCTCGTCCAGGTAAAAGCGGCCGGTGGCGCGGAGTTCCTGGCGGCCGTTTTTCTCCTCGAACAGGCCGAGGGCGAGATCGCGGGTCTGGTCGACGGCGGCGAGCTTGTAGGCGGACTCTCCGCTCATGCGGTCGCGCAGATAGCCATAGCGAAGGCGGATCGTCTCCTCATCGTGCGAATAAAAGAACTCCTGGAGGCCGCGCATATCGCTGGGGTAGAGCGGGCGGAACAGGAAGCGGCCGCAAGTGAAGTCGACCCACGCCGACTCGACCGCGCCTTTTTCCTCGCCGGGGCGCTTCACCGGCATGGTGAAGAACTTCGGCAGCCAGCCGCGGGCGTGGGCGCCCTCCAGCAGGTCCTCGCGATGGACGGGGTGGGCGATTTCGATGAGGCGGGCGACGCGCTCTCGGATGCTGCGGCCGTAGATACTAGCGATGCCGTATTCCGTGACCACGTGGTGGACGTCGCCGCGGCTGGTGGAGACGCCGCTGCCGGGCTCCAGGCCGGTGACCACGCGGGAGCGGCGGCCATCGTCACTGGTGGCGGTGAGCACCACGATGGGCCGGCCGCCCTTGCTGCGGCCGGCGCCGCGGACGAAGTCCTGGAGGGCGCCGATGCCGCCGTAGAACTTGTGGCCGCGGGAATCGCGGACGACCTGGCCGGTGAGATCGATCTCGCGGGCGCCATTGACGGCGACCATGCGGTGGTTGCGGCCGATGACCATGGGGTCGTTAACCCACTCGCTGGGGCGGAGTTCCAGGTCGGGATTGCGGTCGACGAAGCGGTAGAGCTTGCGGCTGCCGACCACGTGGCTGGCGACGATTTTGCCGGGCAGGTAATTCTTCCGCGAGTGATCGACGGCGCCGCACTGGATGAGTTCCATGAGGGCGTCATTGAGCATGCCGGTGTGGATGCCGAGGTGGCGGTGCTTGCGGAGGGCGCGGATGACGGCTTCCGGGCTGTTGCCGAGGCCGACCTGGAGGGTCGCGCCGTCCTCGATGAGCTGAGCGGCGTAGCGGCCGATGCGCTCGTGGCGGTCGTCGAAGGCGGGCTTTTCGCACTCGGGAAGCGGGGCGGACTTCTCGATGAAGTAGTCGATGCGTTTGGCCGGAATGAGGGCGGCACCGCCGGTCCAGGGCATCTGCGGGTTGATCTGGGCGATGACCAGGCGGGCGGATTTCACCGCGGCCTTCACCACATCGACGCTGACGCCGAGGGAGCAGTGGCCGGAGGCATCCGGCGGGGTGACCTGGATCAGGGCGACGTCGAGGGGCATGCGGCCGCTAAGGAAGAGGGCCGGCACCTCTGACATGGCGCAGGGGGTGTAGTCGGCCTGGCCGCGCTCCACGGCAGCGCGCAGGCCGGGGGTGAGGAAGAAGGAATTGGTGCGCAGGACCTGCTCGTATTGCGGGTCGATCCACGGGGTGGGGCCGAGGCCGTGGATGTGGACCATTTCCAGGTCCATGAGACGGGTGGACTGGGCCAGGAGGGAATCGACCAGCGCGTGCGGGACGGAGGCGCCGCCGCCGAGGAAGAGGCGGCTGCCCGGGCGGACCAGGCGCGGCCAGTCACGGGAGGGGTCGAGCGGCTTCATGGGGCGACGGTAGCATTTGGAAAGACGGCGGCGATGGTGGAATTGGGTGGGTGAGGTTTGCCAGGGGTGGCGGTGGGCGACGCTTTTGGGTGAGGTTCGGGGCGGGACCGCAGATGACGCTGAATGCGCTGATGAAAGACGGGAGATGGGAGATGGGTGAGGTTGGACAGGGTTTTGGACGGGCGGCGGTTTTGGGTGAGGTTGGGATGGAACCGCTGATGACGCTGAGGGCGCTGAGAAAGGCAGGAAGTGGGTGAGGTTGGCCAGGGTTTCGGACAGGCGGCGGTTTTGGGTGAGGGCGGTAGAGGGGATTGGGTGGAAGAAAACGGGTGAGGCCGGGGGTGGATGGCTTGGAAGAGTGCGGCCTGCGGCCGGGAGCTTTTTCAGAGCAGCCGCGGGACGCGTCAGCCACTTGGCCGGCATCGGGCGCGGCACTGGGTTGAGGCAAGGCATGACTCATTCGCGGGCATTCTGAGAGAGATGCGAGGCGGAGGGCGATTGTGGGATGCGCAAGATGGTGGCTTTCTTTTGGGGAGGAGTTGCGATCAGATGTTGGCGCAGCGGCAGGACATCGGAGCGCTGACCGATGCCGTCCGGCGGGCGCAGGAGGCGGGAGTGGATTTCAGCCAGGGATTCATCCACTACGGGCCGGAGATGATTTACCGGCAGGGCACGCTGCATCCGGAGGAGGCGCTGCCGCTGCTGAAGCTGGCCAAGGATCCCGGCGACCGGCGGAAATGGATGGAGGACTACCTGACGCGATGGGCGGAGGAGGACCCCAACGGAGTAAATGCCTGTCTGCCCCGGATCAAAGATGAAGATCTGCGCGAAAGCATCCGCGCCAAGGTCGAAGCCGCTGCCATCCGATGAAACTCCCGATTTTTTTCAGAATCGCTGGCGGTGCGGTGGCGCTGGCCGTGGGCCTGGCGGCGGGCAGCGGCTACCGGGCGCTTTCGAGGGCGGAGGGGAACGACGAGGCATCCCGTACTTCGCAGAACACCGGCAGGGTCGAAGGGACCGGGGCGGCGGAAGCGGCGGCGCGGGCGCGGCAGGCGAAAGAAAGCGCGGCGGTGCGCGAGAGACTGGCGCTGCTGGCGCGCGATCCCTACGTCGCGATGGATGACGCGGAGATCGAACGGATGGCGGCGGGGCTGGATCTGCGGCGGCTGGAGACGGTGGCGATCCTGAATGCGGTGCTGTCGACGGATCTGCGGACGAAGCTGTGGCTGGCGGTTTTTCGCCGTGACGCGGACAAGCTGCCGGTCGCGCGGTTGCTGGAGACGCTGCACGAGGCACGGGGCATGCCCATCGCGCTGATCGGGGTGGTGATCGCCTCGATCGAGCGGCGGGAGCCGGACTTCTTCAAGACGCCGGCGGGGGCAAGCTTCCTGTGGTCCCGGCTGGCGTGCGCGCCCCGGGACACCTCGAGTCTTAAGGCGGACCTGGCCAGCCTGCCGAAGGCAACGCAGGGAATGAGGGACTATGCCAGCCAGTTGGCAAAGGACTGGGCGGGTAATGGCGAGAATGGCGAAGGGCTGCGGCAGATTCGCGAAGCGGCGCAGGAAGGGATGGTTTTCAACTGGGCGATGGTGGGAGCCCAGATCCGCAACCCGAACGAAGGCGTGGTGGCGGAACTGGCGCAAATCCCTGGGCCGTTGCGGAATCGCCTGCTCAGGGATTTGGCGGGGTCCGGACAGGGGCCGGAGCCCGAGGGACTGGCGAGCTTGTTGGGCGGGATGGATTCCCTGGTGGTCCAGCACCAGACCGCGGAGAACTGGCTGAGGAAGCCGGGCCGCGACCGGGACAAGCTGATCGAGGCGCTGGAGAAGGAGGATGAGAAGTCGGGAGCGGTGGGAAGACTGGTGGAGCGGCTGAGGGGAAAGTGAGCAGGATCAGGCGGCGGGCGGTGGCGACGGGGCCGGCGTAGGGGGAGCCATGCGGTCGAGAATCATGAGCGCGCCGGCAGTGAGGAGCGGGGCGCAGGCCTGGGCGAAATGGAAGAGGAGCGGCTGCGAGGGCGAAAGGAAAGAGGACGGCGAGGACGGCCACGGGAGATGGCTGGAGGATGGATCATCTCCAAAGAGGCGAAAGGCAAAGCCGCCCAGCGACAGGGCCAGCACAATGAAGGGACCCGGCCAGGAGCGGCTGCGGGTGGTGAGGAGATGGTAGCAGGCAAGGGGCGAGGCCATGCTGAAGAACCAGTCGCCGGGCGGGCCATCGAGATCGGCCGTATCATAGCGCGGCATCACCACTTGCAGCAGGAGCGCCACCATGGCGGTGAAGCCGAGAAAGACGAGGAGGATGAGGAAGAGCATGGCGGCCTTCCTGCCGAAGGAGTCCTCCCGCGCCGCCTGATCCAGGAGCGGTTGCCACGAGGAAACGGCCGAAGGACGGAGGGATGGTTTGGCGGAGGGAGGCATGGATCTATTGCGGCCTCTCAACATTTTGGGAAGGTAAACGCTCGCATTCCGATGGAGATCGCCGTGGCGTGCAGTGTAGAAATCACCGCGACGCCCGCAAGATATCTCCGGATGGAGAAATATACGGTTCTTCGTCCTACTGACTCACCAAAATCCAAAAGAATGAGCGGGGGTAGGCGGGATGTCGGCGGCTCCCCACCGCCCGGCCACCCGGAGCGAGCCGGCGGAGGAGCTGGCGGAGGAGCTGGCGCAGGCTTTGCCGCTGATGCTCGCGGTGGAGAAGCGGCTGGAAAAGGAAGGCGGGCTGGCGAGGTTGAGCCGCCGGGCGAAGGAAGTGCGGTATCCGGCGTGGGACCGGTAGGCGCTTTTTTGTGGCCGGACTGCACGGGGTCTTCACCGGAATTTCACGGTTGGTTTCTTGGCGGATGGGGGCGGACTCTCTATCAAGATCAGCAAAGATGGGGAGGAACGATGAGGCGGAGAAGAATGAAAGAGCAGCGGCGGTGGCGAGACTGCCGGAGCGGTTGCTGCGGCCTCTGAACAAAGACGATCCGCAGCGGCCGGTGTTGCAGCAGGATCTGGAGGCGCGGCTGGCGCATGAGCTGGCGGGGAAAGGCGACGATCCACCGGAGCAAGCGCTGGCGTGGCTGGAGCGGCGAAGGCCGGGGAGAAGCGGGCTCTGGAGATGGCTGGCTGGAGCGGTGGTGCTGTTGCTTTCCTGTATCGCGCTGGAGTTGTATCAAGAGGAGCCTTTGCTGGCTCTGTCGAAGAACGGGTGGAGCGCTGAGTTGCGCGAGGAAGCCTTTCGCCGGATCTACACCGTGCCACCGGAGAAGGCGTCGTACAACATCCGGCTGGACCAGCAAAATCCGGTGGCCGGAGCGGAACGGGGATGGCGGGCGCATCCGGACGATCCGGCCTTCTACGCGCTGTATGTGGAACTGTCGCTGACCCACCAGCACAAGCTGCCGGAGGGCTATGATGAAACGTGGCGGCGGATCGCTCCCGACAACTCGCTCTGGCTGCTCTATCAGGCGGAGAGTCAATTGAACCCGGCAATGACTGCGGCGGAGAAGGAAGCAGCAATGGCTCAAATCCGAACGGCCGCAAGCATGCCGCGCCGGCAGCTCTACCGGCTTGAACTGCAGCGGAAGATCATCGCGGAAATACGGCAACCGCACACGGTGGCGGCATCCATCCTGCTGCGAAACAGCCAGCTGGGATTGTCCTATGCGCCAGGCTTCCAGCCGGCGATCAGCCTCCTGACGGAGCAGACGCAGGCGCTGTCGGCTTCTGAGGAGGACCGTGATGCGGCCGAAAAAATCCTGGAGAGATACGCCGCCGAGGCGAGCCAGCTGAGAAAATTCCGCGAGGCCTCTTGGCCGCCGGTGGCATGGCGGTGGCAGAGAATGTCGCTGATGATCATGCTGAGCCGCTGGACACTGCTCGGACTGGCAACATTTTTCCTGCTGGGGGCGGGATTGCTGAGGCTGCGCGAGCTGCCTGCGGCCGGGGCGCCGGGGCGGCTGGCGCGGTGCGTGGCAGCGCTGTGGCGGCCGGGGGATGCGTGGAAGATCGCGCTGCTGGGACTGGCGGCGCCGCTGGGGCTGGGAGCGATGCTGTGCTATGGCGCGGATGCCCGGGGATACGTTCTCGGCCAGCTGGTCCTGGGGCTGCCCCTGCCCCTGCTGCTGGCTCTGCTGGCCGGGATGGTGACTACGGCCGATTTCCTGCTGTCGCGGCGCGCGGCCTTTCTGGGGATGAGAATTTCGCGCAGGCGGATCGCGGCAAATGCGCTGATGACGGGGATGGCCTATGTGGCGGTGGTGATCCCGGGGCTGATGCTGGCGGCGGAAAAATTTGGCATGATCCTGCCAAGTCTCCAGCCGCGGCTGCCCCTGCTGACAGCCCAGGAGATTTGCGGCGGCGCAGCGGGGCTGGTGTTGCTGTGGCTGCTGGTGAAAGTGATGCTGGGCTATGCGTCGCCGGAGGCGAACCTGCGGCACCGGGTGATCGCGCGGGGGCTGGCTCCGGCCTGCGTGGCGATGGCGGTGCTGCTGGGGGTGATCGCGCTGGCGCTGCACCCGCTCGAGCGGATGACCATCAGGCCGATCCCGCTGCTGTCTAAGGATCTCCGCTGACCGGGCGGGAGGTGAGCGACCCGGGCGGGTCGCGGGGATGAGCCGCCCCCCTTCCCCGCTCAGTGGCTGGAGATGCTGAAGCTTTTGCCGTTACGGATCTTCTTGTAGAGTTCGAGCTGCTCCGGGCTGAGATGGGCACCGATGGCTTCGAGAGTGTCGTTATTATTACTAATCTCCTGGTAGATGGCCTGGCGCTGGTCCTTGTCGAGATTGAGCTGGGTGGAGAGCTCCTGGGATTTATCGAAAGCCTGGGCTTCGTGGATGGCGTCGCCCTGTTCCTGGACGAAGGAGTCGAAACCGGTCGCCTGGCCGGGCTGGAGTTTGCCTTTCACGTCGTCGAGGAAAGCGGAGTCCTCGTACCAAGGGACCTGCTTTGACTGGAAGTCGCTGAAGATGTCAGCATAGCGGCCACCCAGATCGTTACGGCGGGCTTCTTGCTCCGGGGACATATTGCCGGCTTTTCCCACCTCGTTGAGGGCGAAGAGTTCCTGGAGGTCGGTGGAGGCGGCGAGCTGCTGGCGAAGGAAATCCGAGCTGCGTTTTTCCTGGGCGTCGAGGTGGCCGGAGATGAGATCGGAGATGGAGGCGACGGCGGGATCGTCGAGGCCGAGCACGCCCTTCAACTGCTGGAGTTTTTCCGGCGGCAGGGTGGCGGCGTTGTTGATCAGGAAGCGGCCATCGGCCATGTGTTCCAGCATTTCCCCGGCCGCCCGCCAGATCGCGGGGTCGATGCCTCCGGGAGCGGCGGAGACGGAGGGGGCAGGCTTGCCGCGGGGAGGGCGGACGGACGACGGCGACGAGGTGGCCGGACCGCTGGAGGGGACGGAGCCTCCCGCCTTTGGACCGGGCGTCGATACGAGTGCCGGGCCAGCGGTTTCATCCGGCTTCCCGCCGGGAGTGTGGTGGGTGGTGGTCAGGTAGGCGGCGGAGCCGAGGACGAGGACGGCGATGGCGGCGCCCGCCGTGGTGGTGATGGTTTTGGTGGTCATGGTCAAAAGGGCGGTGGTGAAGAATCCGGGAACGACCGGGGCGATGTCCCGGGTCGCGGAGAGGATGGAAAGAGTCAGCGTCTGGCTGGCCGGAGCGGTGGCGGCCTGGGCGGGCAGCAAGGTTTCCAGGGCCGCGATGCTGGTGGCGATACCGCGGCGGCCGAGCAGGGTGCGGAGCCGCTGCAGGGCGCGGGCGGCGCGCTTCCCCGCGGTGTCCTCCGTGAGGCCGAGCTGGCGGCCGATGCTGCCGAGGGAACGATGGTCATAGTAGCGGAGCAGGATGACCTCGCGGTCGGCAGCGGGCAGGGCGTCGATGAGCTCGTCGATCACGGGGGCCAGGACCGCCCAGGACGGGGAGTTTTGCGGCGGGCCGGACATGGCGAGGGCGGCGTGGGAAAGTTCAAGTTTTTTCCGGCGGGCTTCGGCGCGGACGAGGACGATCGCCAGGGAG
>JAQGPE010000624.1 GCA_028293225.1 Akkermansiaceae bacterium
ACGGTTGCAGACGCCGTTCCGGAAGGCGAATCACCCAGCGATAAACCTTGTGCCAGAACGTACGCTCCGGCTGCGCCGAAGGCGGATTTCTTAAAGAAGTCCCGGCGACGGAATGTATCCTGAGTCACAGCTTCGTTGTCTTCAGAAGGATTGGATTTTTCCATACGACCAACCTCCTAACATATCCATGCACATAGAGGTCAACACTAAAAGACACCAACATCAAACCTATGAATCCCATTCATGACTGCTTTAATATCATCTCAACCCAAACGATCGTCCAGCGGCGCATTTCTTCCAAGCCGTGCCGAAGACGGGGACAGACAAACTGAGGAAATAGAAAACTGATCCCGCCCGGATAGAGGATTTCGCGGCTCGTCAGGAGTCGGGCGACGCCTTGATGTAGTTGAACGGCTTCACCGCCGGGTCCGGAAAGACCGCAAAATTCCTTGTCCCACCGGATTGCGCCTTGGCAGCCCGGCGCGACTCTCCCAGTCTGCGAGCAGGTTTCAACGGCTTGCTGACACGCTTTCTCCAGACTCTGTCCGGCACCGGACTCGCTGAACTTCCCTGGCCGGGAAAGGACGTGACGCCGTTCATTCGCGACCTCGGCAAGGACCCGCATGACCGCCATCAGGCGACGAAACTGCTGGCGAATTGGCACACGGCGGCGGTCGCCGAGCTACCCGGACCGCCGCTGCCATTTCATCCGGCTGCCGCGCTGTGGGGCGCCATGATGACCGCGCGCGCCGCGGCGATGATCTGCTTCCGCCAGATCGACAAGCCCTCGATCGAACTCCTGCTCGGCGGCCGCGACCTGCCGGATCCGGAAACCCCGGCAGCGCACTTTTCCGCCGATCTCTGCCTGCGCCACTGGGCCGGTCTGGCCCGCATGGCGCGGAGCCTTTCGGAGGACGACCCGCTGGTCCTGGCCATGCACGCCTTCACCGGCCAGGTTCCACTTTCCTCGATCGGCCTGGAGCTGCCGCTGCCTCTGGAGCATCCCATCTTCCTCCACTCCGGCCTGCGCCAGCTTCTCGCGGAGCGGGCGATGGACCGCTCCGACCAGGCCGCTCTCGCCCACCCCCTGGTCGCCGCCACCCTGCGCACGAAGCTCGGCGCGTATACCGCCACACTCGGCCGCGCCCTGCCCTCACCGGTTCCCCTTCTGTCATGAATCCCGCCACCATCGCCGATCTCGCCCGCCGCCTGGACGCTGAAGTGCTCGCTCCGCTGAAACAGGCCTTCGTCGGCAAGGACGAGATCATCGATCTCATGGGCGTAAGCCTCGCCGCGCGCGAGAATCTCTTCCTTTACGGCCCGCCCGGCACCGCCAAAAGCGCCCTGGTCCACTCCCTGGCCGCGCGCATCCACGGCCATACCTTCGACTACCTGCTGTCGCGCTTCACGGAGCCGAACGAACTCTTCGGCCCCTTCGACATCCGCCGCCTGCGCGAGGGCGACCTGGTCACCAACACCGAGGGCATGCTCCCGGAAGCCGACATCGTCTTCCTGGACGAACTGCTCAATGCCAACAGCGCGATCCTCAACAGCCTGCTGATGGCGCTGAACGAGCGGATCTTCCGCCGCGGCCGCGAGACCCGCGCCATCCCGGCGCTGTTCTTCGCCGGGGCCAGCAACCATTTGCCCGAGGACGACGCCCTCCACGCGTTGTTCGACCGCTTCCTGCTGCGGGTCCGCTGCGGCCCGGTGCCGGAGACCCAGCTCGCCCACGTCCTGTCCGCCGGGTGGGAGCTGGAAAAACGCGGCAGCGGCGAAGCAGCCACCCTCACCGCCGCCGACCTGCGGGAGTTCCAGCAGGCGGTCCGCCAGGTCGATCTCGCGCCGGTGCGCAGCGCCTATCTCGACCTGATCCTGAAGCTCCGCCACGCCGGCATCGACATCTCCGACCGCCGCGCCGTGCGCCTGCAGCGGGTCATCGCCGCCAGCGCCCTGCTCTGCGGCCGGCTGGAGGCGCGCACCTCGGACCTCTGGGTGCTGCGCCACGTCTGGGACCGCGAGGAGCAGATCGAAATCATCGAGTCGATCGTCGCCGCCTCCCTGGCCGCGGGAAAAGCCGATGCCGCCGACCACCCGCAATCCCGCACCGCCCGCGCGCCCGACCCGGACATCCTGGCCGCCGGGCTGGACGAAATCGCCGGCCGCCTTTCCAGCGACCCGGCCGATGCCACCGCCGCCGATGAACTCCGCCAACTGGCCAGCCGCCTGGAGTGGCTGCCCGCCGGAGTCGCCCGCGAAGACCTGTCCCGGCGCGTGGAGGCTCTGTGGAAAAAGATCGCCCTGGCTCCGTGACCTCTAGTACGGAACATCTGGTAGGAAAGCTGGCCGCCGCGGATCTCCCCGCGCTGGCGCCTTTCCGCGCCCACCCGCAGTGGCTGCTGCGGGCCGATGTGGATACCGCTTTCTTCTGGCTGAAGGTCCCGCCCGCCGATGCGGAGCTCTTCGCCACCTTGCCCCTGCATGGCCGCTGGACGGCGACCCCGGACCACCGCCTGATCCGCACCGGCCGCCGCGTCCCGGAAGCCCTCCTCCCTGATGACGGCTGGTCGGCCCTGGACGCGCACCTGCCGCTCGGAGTGCCACTGCGCGGTGCGCCCGGGATGCCGCCCTCGCCCGTCCCCTTCCAGCTCATCCCCGCGACGGCGGAGACGCCCGCCACCGCCCTGCTCGCCCGGCTGGAAGACCTCGCCGCCTGGGCCGATACCGCGCTCGCCGCCCGGCTGGCGCCGCTGCATTTCGCCGCCAGCGCCGATGGCCGGGTCTTTATCACCGGCGAGCCGCTGCCTGCCATCCCCGGCACCGCCTTTCACCCGCGGGGCCGTCTGTTTCTCCCCGCCGGCTTTGACCTGCCCGCGCATGTCTGGCCCGCGCTGTTAGAGGAAGGCCTCGGTCTCGGCGCCAGCCGTCTGGCCATCCTCCACCCCAATGGCACCCACGAGGAAATGGATCGCGAGAACCTGATCCCCGCGACCCGCGCCGCCATCCGCGCCACCCACGCCGCGAATCCTCCACCGCTGCTTCTTTCCTGAGCCATGCCGCTGGTCTCCACCATCAACTACGCCTCGCCACCGCCGGGCTGCTTCTGGAAATGGAGCGCCGGCTATGAGGCGATCGAGTGGCAGGACGGCTCCACACTGGCCCTGTGGCCGGAGGTCCACACCGTGCTGGAGAGCTTCGGGACCAGCACCGGTCTGCCGCGTTTCGGCTCGCTGCTGCTTCTGATGGCCGCCTGCCGCGATGACTGGCCGGCGACCGCGGGGCGGTTGTGGACCACCTTCGCCGCGACGCTCGGCAGCGACCCGGCCGCCTCCCAGCCCCGCGGCCCGGATCTCGCGGCGAACGGCGCGATCGACAGCCTCTTCGACCTGATCGACGGAGTCCACCGCCTGCCCAGGGAGTTGCGCTCCTCCATGGCCGCGATCAGCCATCTCGCCAGCGTGGTCTTCGAAGGCGGCCCTTACTCGATCCTCGAAAAGGAGTCCGACCAGATTCTCGCCGATCTTTCGCTCGCCGGTCCCGCCTGTCTCGCCGGAACCCGCCCCGTGCTCAGCGCCAAGGCCCAGTTGCTCCGCGATTGCCGCGCCCTCCTCACCGGCCTGAAGCGCCACCAGGCCCAGAGCCTGGAAAACCTGCTCCGCACCGGCCTGGAGGACACGGATCTGGAGGCCTCGGCGCTCTTCCCGGCCCTGGCGGAAACGACCGAGCCGGGCGCGCTGCTCGACACCCTGGCCGCGGCCGGCGGCGAAGCCGGCGCGGTGGCCGCGGTCGCACGCCAGGCCATCGCGATGATGAATTTCCCCGGCCATCTCTCCACGCCGCCGGACCTGCCGGTGGGCGGCATCGCCGACATCACCAACCGCGGCACCATCGACCGCCTGCTGCCCGGCGAACTGGCCTGGGATGACCTGGTTCTGGCCGCCCGCCTGGTGCACAATGAGGCGCTCTATTTCCGCCGCGAGATCCCGCCGATGAACGTGGCCGTCAGCCACACCGTGCTGCTCAGCCGCGAGCTGCGCCTGTGGGGCGAGGGCAGGATTCTCTCGCTCGGCATCGCGCTGGGCCTCCGCCACCACCCCGCCCTCAACGGCCCCGGCCAAAGCTACGAATGCGCCGCCGCGACCGTGGAGGATTTCGAGTACCTGGATCTGGAGACCCGCGCCGATGTCGCCGCCGCCCTGCAGACGCTGGTTCCCCTCGATGGCCCCCTCCAACTACTACAGTCGTGGTGGGCCGCCGCGCAACAGCTCCAGGACTCCGCCCTGCCCGAGGTCTCCCTGATCCTGGCCTCCGAAAATCTGCGGGACGCCGGCTTGAAAGCGCTGCTGGGCGACCTCGCCACCTGGCTGCACGAACGCGGCGGCCAATTCCGCACCATCGCCCTCGGCCGCGGCGGTGAACTGGAAATCCAAGCCTGGAGCCCGGCGGGAAACCGCGGCGTTTTCCGCGGCGAGCTGGAACTGAACCGCCTTCTCCATCCCTCCCGCCCCGCACCCACGCTCCCGAAGTCCCCGGACCCGCTCCAGGAAATCCTGCCGATCTACGCCTGCGAACCGCTGCCGGTGATCTTCCCCTACCGGGCGAAACCGGGTTCCTCCATCCGCATCGGCAACGGCAAGGACCCGGTCTACATCGGCGTGTCCGTAGAGGGCCACCTGATGCGTTGGACCGAGAACTCCGGCGCCGGGGAGGTGCTTTGCGCCAATCTGCCGGGCCAGCAGCATTGGCTCGGCGTGGAAGGCGGCCAGCCCATTGTGATCGCGTCCGCCGGCGGGCCCGGATCCGTCGCGCAGATCTTCCACTGGGACGGCAGCCAGCTGCTCGAGATCCCCACTGGACCACCGAGCCTCTTCTTTCCCCGCTATGCCACCGTCAGCGGCGGAGTGGTGATCATCGCCTACATCCGCCGCGCCGAAGCCATTTCACTTGCCACCGGCCAACGCGTGGCTGAGTTGGACTACCCGTTGTTCTTTCCAGGAGACCGCTTCAGCTACGACGGACACCGTATCACGCGTGAGGAGGGTTCGCCACCCGCGGACGAGTCCGAGGAGCCCCATTTCGGCATGAACCCCGACGATGTCTTCTCCGCCATCCTGCGGCCGGACCAGGTAGGTCTGGAAAGTGAAGCCCTCATCATTTCCTGCGGCGGAACCAGTTGGGAATTTCGTTCAGGATCATGCCGGTGGAACAAGACGATCGCTGCTGGCGTCCCGTTGCAGGACAGCGGGATCGCAGCGCCCGGCGGAGGCTTCATGAAACGCGCCGTCATCGGAAACCTGGAGATCTGGTATGATCCGCTCGGACTTCTCCACCTCCGCGAAATGCTTGGGAGACAGCTCTCCTGGACCATCCTGCTGGCTGAGCCCACTGCCAGCATCTGGAGGCAGGACCTCGGCCTCTGCGCGCTCAATCCTGCGCTCCGCCGGAACGGAACCTCAGAGGACTATCACTTGGCGGCCACCGAGCTGGAGGCCTTCATCGCAGCCCGCAACCGATGACCACGCCTCTCACCCTCCTTCCCGCCATCCGCCCGGCCGCCACGGTCTCCGCCGGCTGGCTGCCGTCCGCCGATCCGGTGGTGTGGCTGGAGGAAATGGCGCGCTGTCTGAGCCAGGGTCACCCGGTCGCCGCCTACCTGGTCGCGACCTCGGCGACCGATCCACGCCCCGCCGGAATCTTCCTGCTGCCCCGCTCCGGCGTCCCCGCCTTCGGCCCGCGCGTCCAGCCGCTGACCCTGCTCCTGCCCGGCCTCCACGGCCCCTCAAACGCCACCCTGTCCGCCGGCGTCCTCCCTCACGAGCGGGAGTTCTTCTTCCGCTACCGCGTCCACTTCATCCATCCTACGGCGGGCCTCGTAGGTTTCGATCCTCAGGATGAAATCCAGCCCGCGAAACTGCTGCGCATGCCGCCGCCGGGCGACTCCCGCTGGAACCACGCCGTGCCGGTCATCCCGTTCACCCCGAAGCTTCGCGGCATCCAGGTCGCCGAGCCGCCCGCCCCGGAAGAACTCCTGGCCGGGGCCGCCGGAGAAATCGGTGACAGCCCCGGCCAAACGCCTTCCCAGGACCACGGCCTGCTCGACAAGACCGCCAGGCTCGGCAAAGGCCTGGCAGGTGGAGCCGTCCTCGGAATCGGCGGCCTCTTTCACGGCCTCGGCAAGCTCCTCGGCTTCCTGCCCGGCAGCGACAAAATCGGCAAAGCCATCCAACCCTCCCTGGATCAGATCGAAGCCTGGGCAAAGAAGAACTGGCAGCGCATCTCCAGCGAACGCGAAGCCGAGTTGGAGCGCCTGCTGAAGCTGATGGAGACCGACCCCGACGCCGGCCTCCGCCATGCTCTCCCTCTCAATGAATCCCCCGGCCGCGGCATCGCGGCTCCCGGCTCGAAACTGAACACGCGCGACACCCTCTTCCGCCACGGCAACGGCGGCGGCTCTGTCGATGGCTGGCATCTGGAGCCCGCCACCCGCCTGCAACTCGAACGCCAATACCGCGCCGCCGCCCTGCGCGAAATCGAACTCGGCCGCCACGAACGCGCCGCCTACATCTACGGCAATCTCCTCGGCGACTGGAACGCCGCCGCCAAGGTCCTGCTCGATGCCGGCCGCCACCAGGACGCCATTTCCATCTACCTCCACAAGCTCAAGGACCGCGCTGCCGCCGCCCGCGCCCTCGAAGCCGCCGGACTCCTGCTCCAGGCCGCCGCGATGTACGCGGAGGTGAAGCAGTTCGAGAAAGCCGGCGACCTGCACGCGCAGCTCGGCAATCTCGAGCAGGCCCGCGAAATGTGGCTGGCTGAAGTCGATGAGCTGAAGAACCCGATCGAGAAAGCCCGCATCCTTTCCGCCAAGCTCGACGATGACACCGCGGCGCTCGCCCTGTTGAATCTCGCCTGGCTCTCCAACCAGCAGCCGGAGTCCGCACTCGTCGCCATGTTCGCCATCTGTCGCAAGCAGAACGATCCCGCCGCCGCCGCCGTGCTGCTCCGCCGCCTCTTCGAGCCCGCCACCGCGCCCCACGGCGTGATGCAGAAACTGGAGCACGGCCACACCCTCATCCGTCACTGGCCGTTCCCGCTCCTGGTTCAGGAGTTCGAGCGGCTGGCCTACCGCCTCATCGGCGCCAACCTGGCGATCCACTCCGCGCAGTCCGCTCCCTTGCTGCGTTTCCTGCCACTGCTTGCCCCGGACGATTCCCTGCTGGCCCGCGACGCCCGCCGCTACACCGCGCAAAACGTGCCGGTCCAGGTCGCGAAATCCGGCTCACCCCGCGGCAGACTCCGGCCGGAGCAGGTCATCGCGCTCGACGACCGGACCCGCTGGGATTCCCTCAGCACCCTGCCAAAGGGCCTCTCGCTCGCCGGCTACGGCCGCGAGATGCTCGCCGTCGCCCAGCTCCGCGACACCGGCTGCCACTCCTCCGCCCTGCGCACCAGCGACGACCCCGGCGACTCGCCGGTCCTCCACCTCGCCGTGACCTCGCCGCGCGGCAGCAGCCGCCTCTTCCACTTCCGGAAACACCACCGCATCCACTACCGCGCTCTCGACCGAGTCCGCACCCCAGCCGACGACGCCCTGGGCACCCTGCGCGGGGTTCTCGCGGTGGGGAAATACGGCAACGACGGCGATTTCATCATCCTCCTGCTCAAAGGCACCGGCTCCCTGACGGCGCAGATTTACTCCGAACTCGCCGAGCTGAAGCAGTCCATCACCATCGACCTCGCGCCCCCAGGGGTCGTGAGCCAGCTCTGGACCATCGCCGGAAACGACCGGCAACTCTGCCTTTCCGCCGGCCATCTCTTCGCCTGGCGGCACCCGGACGGGACCTTTTCCACGGTGCAGCTCTCGGAAAATGTGGTGAGCCTGGCGATCTCCCCGGTTGCCGGTTCACGTGAAGTCCTCCTGACCACCGAGTGCGAGGTCACCCTGATCACCGCCGCCAAGCCCGGCAAACCACCTCAGGCCGTGAACCTTTTCACCAATCCCGCCACCGCCCCGGTCGCCTGCTTCCTGCCGGACGGCGCCGTCGTGGTCGCCTGGCCCGGCGGCGGCGAAATCTATCCACCCGGCAACCGCGCCCGGGTCTCCGCGACCCTCGACCTGCCAAACGACCAAGACGTCTGGCTCGACATCGCCCCCCGCGGCACCGGCGGCTTCGCCCTGCTCTCCAGCCGCAAGAACCTGGTCGTCTTCGGCAGGTAGGAATTCATCTGCGAGCGGACAGGGGGATTTTCGGGGCATTCATCACCGGAGCAACTCACTCACATGTCATCGCCGCCCCCGAAAGCTTGCGGGCATGATGCTTAGTTGGGATAGAAGGGACATCGAATGCCCTCCCGCTTTCCCACTCCGCACCTGGCCTCGGCCCCCGCAGGCTCGAATTCATGGCTCTATGCAGGAGTTCTCATCATCTTCGTCTGCCTATTCCTCTTGATCCGTTTCTTCGGCTCAGCCCGGCGGAGAAAGACGGCGTTGCTGGAGAAGCCGGCCTCGTCATTGCCACCGCCGGTTTCGCCACTCCAGGAGGTCCATCCCTTCAATCAGCCGCCGCCCTGGTCGCCTCCGGTCGCAGCGGAGAGGAAACCGCCGGAGCAGGAGACTACGCCATCGGTTCCGGTATCTCTTCCGCCAGAAA
>JAQGPE010000630.1 GCA_028293225.1 Akkermansiaceae bacterium
GCCGCTACACCGCCGAAGACCCGATGAAGCCCCAAAAGTTCAAGGAATGGGTGATCGAAGCGCTCGGATCTGCTGATGCCGAGACGATGGAGAAAGGCATTCAAATCCTCATCCGCAAACTCCTGGGCGAATGAACGAAGAATTCTCCTTCATCCTCGACATCGAGACACTGTCGACGATCCCGCACTCCGTGGTGTTCGACGTAGCCATTCTCGCGGTTCGCCGAGGATCCATGGAGATCGTCGATTCCGTCGGCGTCTTCCTGAACATCGCCAGCAGATCGCCGCCGGCCGCGTCACCGATCCCGACACGATCAAATTTCACGCTGATCGAAGCGGCGTGCCGAGCTACACTGCGGGCGTGCCGGTCGCGCAGGGCATCCAGACGATCTGGCAGTTCTTCGAGCGGTTCAAGCCGGTGCACGTCTGGATTCAGGGGCCGGACTTCGACCGCCCCGTCCTCGAAGACCTCTTCCGGCAATACGGCATGGCGATGCCCTGGAAATATTCAGCTAACCGCGACTGCCGGACTACTTGGGCGCTGGCCTTCCCCGGCGTCAAGAAGCCGCTCCCGCCTCACCAGGCAATGGACGATTGCCTCGGCACGCTCGAAGGTCTCCAAAGTGCACTGTCAGAACTGGGCCGGCGGGCCGCATTCTAACCCTCTTGGCAGTGCCACCAAAGTGCCCGCATCGGTGCCAGAAAGGTTGGCGAAAATGGCCGAAACTCGGCGAATCCTTGTAGTAGAAGGCTCTGGAGCCCAACTAAAAGCACCTTGACACGGTAGGGGTCGGCGGTTCGAACCCGCCATCGCGTACCACCTCTGTTTGAATGATCAAGCCCGCTCCGGCGGGCTTTTTCGTGCCTGCGCGGGGCAGGCGTACCACGGAAAATAAACGTTGCCGGTCTGATTCTGCGGGATTTATCTCCCCTCACCTGCCCGGCGGATCGATCCATGCTGCCGCGGCCCACCCTTTTCCAGTTTCCCAATGTCCACGTCCGCTGCCACTCCCGAACGTCTGACGTTCCTGCTGCGGCTGCTGGACGACGAGACCCCCGCGGTGCGCGCTTCGATTGAGCGCGCACTGCAGGCCTACGGAGGCGACATCAGCGAGCTGCTCAGCGAAATGGACGTCCGCCTGTCGGATGATGATCGCGAATTGCTTGCGCAGTTGCTGAGGCCCGCGCGACGGGAACGTTTGCGCCGCGAATGGGTGGTGCCTGCCGGTGGCGCGGCGGCCGTGCTGGATGACTGGGATCACTTCGAATCTCTGCTGCGCGTCCTTTCCGACTATCTTCACGACGGGGTGTCCTTGCGGCAGCCTCTGGGGGACGCGCTGGACCTTCTGGCGGACGAATTGGAAGAAGCCGCCGCCGATACGGGTGCCGAAGGCGTGAATGAGTCTCTGTTCGTCAGCAAGAGGCTGACCGGAAATCACGAAGAGGAGGACCACCCGCTCAATTTCGATCTGGCCCGTGTTCTCTCCGGCCATCCTTCCAACCCGCTGGGGCTCGGAATCATTTTTCTGCTGATGGCGAGACGCCTCGATCTGGAGGTCGAGGGTATCAATCTGCCGCAGTCCTTCCTCTGCCGCTACTATGAGGACGGACAGCCGACTCTGGTCGCCCCCTTCGGCGAAGGCCGCGAAGTCACCCTGGATGAACTGGCGCACCGGATCCGCCGCTATCCCCGCGAGGTGCGCGCCATGCTGGCCCGCCCTGCCACCCCGGGCGAATTGCTGGTACGGATGGTCGAAGATCTGGCCACATCGTGGTCGTCCCGCGGGGAAATGGAGGATGCCGAGCTGATGGAAGAACTGCTGGCCAGCTTGGTGAAGACGCCCATTTAGGCAGCCTTACTTATTATCGGCGGGCAGCAGGATACCGATATCCAGAAGGACTCTCTCCAGGGCTTCAGGGGTTACCGGCTTTGGTAAATGCCTGTCCATCCCGGCCTCAATGCAGGCCCTGCGATCGCTTTCGAGAGCATTTGCCGTGACCGCTACCAGCGGCAACGCCATGGCATTTGCGCCGGCTTCTCCGGCACGAATCCGCCGGGCTACTTCCACCCCATCCATGCCCGGCATGCGCATGTCGAGCAAGATGGCGTCCGGCAGGGACGGACTATGTTTGAGCCGCTCAAGAACGGAGGGACCATCGCCAACGATCTCAACGACGATGCCAAGGCGCTCCAACAAGAGACAGATCAGACGCGCATTGATCGGTTGATCCTCGGCAACGAGAACCCGCGCCCCCTCCACTGCCGGACGGCTGCCGACAATGGGTGCGACCACCCGCTGCAGCTTGTGATCCTGCGCTTCGACCAGAGGAAGCCAAAAGCGGAACTCGGCGCCTGCTTCACGGCGCAAGGCGACGATCGAGCCACCCATCGCCTGCAGAAGCCGGCGGCAGATGACGAGGCCCAGGCCGGTGCCACCGTGCTTGCGGGTGGCAGAGAGATCGGTCTGATAGAAGGGCTGGAAAAGCTGATCCTGCTGCTCTGTCGTGAAGCCGGGGCCGGTGTCCACCACGGAAAAGAGAAGGCGGCGATCCTCATCGAGGAACAGGTTCACCTCGACACTGCCGGAGTCCGTGAACTTCACGGCATTTCCGATGAGATTCATCAGGACCTGGCGCAACCGTGCCGGATCGCCCCGCACCAAGGAGGGCACGTCGCTGCTCACGGTCTGGGTTAGTGTGAGATTTTTCTCTCCAGCGGCAGGAGCGTGCAATGCGAGCGTATCGCTGAGCAGCCGTGCCGGGCGGAAGGCGACATCCTCCAGCTCGATCTTGCCGCTCTCGATGCGTGAGAAATCCAGAA
>JAQGPE010000640.1 GCA_028293225.1 Akkermansiaceae bacterium
CGGAGCCTTTCGACGACTGGCGGATGCTCGAAAGCGACCTCCCCGCCTATTATGCATGGATCGAGCGCGCCAAGGCGGTGGCCACCATGCCGGTCCGCGCCGGGATGGAGTGCGACTGGCTGCCGGGCTGCGAAAGCTGGATCGAGGATCTGGCCGGCCGCTACCCGTGGGACTACCTGATCGGCTCCGTCCACTACCTGGGCACCTGGGATTTCGACAACCCGAAGTGGCTGGGCCGCTGGGCCTCCAGCGATGTCGAGGAAGCCTGGAGCGCCTACTGGAAGGTCTACGCTGACATGGCCCGCAGCGGCCTCTTCGACATCCTCGGCCACCCGGACCTGATCAAAAAATTCTCCTTCCGGCCGGAGGGCAACCTCGACCGCTTCTACGTTCCGGCCATCGAGGCCATCGCCGCCTCCGGCAGCACCATCGAGCTCAACACCGCCGGCTGGCACAAGCCCTGCGCCGAAGCCTACCCGCACCCGCATTTCCTGGAACTCGCCGCCTCGGCCGGCATCCCGCTGGTGATTTCCTCCGATTCCCACGCGCCACGTGAAATCGCCCGTGATTTCCAGAAGGCGATCGAGATGGCGAGATCCGCCGGCTATCGGGAAACCGCTCTCTTCTCCCAGCGCCAGCGCAGCGGCAGCGTGGCAATCTAACTAGACCTCCGGAAGATACAGCTCCCGGCCGACGATTTCAGCGATCCCGGCGAAGGTTTCCTCGATCAGGCTCAGCTGGCGATCGCCATTGTGAAAAATCCCCCACTCCCGCTCGATCGCCGGGCCGGGCAGTGGAATCGCGACCAGCGAGCCGTCGTCAAACTCCTTCTTGGCGACCCAGGGAGCGATAATGCCCACCCCCAGGCCGACCTTCACCATCCCCTTGATCGTTTCCATGTCCCCCAGCACCTGGTGCGGCCGGGTGCGGACGCCGAGCTGGTCGAAGTGTTCCTCCAGAAGCTTGTGGGTCTCGATCGCCCGCGAGTAGATGATGAACTGGGTCTTCGACAAATCCGCCACATCGGCCTGACCGCTCTCGGCCCAAGGGTGCTCCGGCGGCACAATGAAGGTCATCCGGTCGCGGAACAGGGTCCGGTAGGATTCGATGGTTCCCGAGCGCGGGCAGAGGCCCAGCACCACATCCAGTTCGTGGTCATTCATCCGCTCCAGCAGCTTCGCGGTATCGTCCGACTCCAGTGAAGGTTCGCAGCGGGGAAAGCAGTCACGGAATTCCCGCAGCACCGTCGGCAGCAGGAACTGGCAGATCGCGTGCGGCGCACCGATGCGGATCCGCCCCTGACCCCAGCGCTTCAGGCCATCGAGCTCACGGCTGGCATCTTCCAGCTCACCGAGCACCCGGCGGCAGCGGCGCAGGAAGACCTCGCCCTCTTCGGTGAGGATCGTTTTCTTGCCCAGCCGCTCCAGGAGACGGCAGCCGAGGCTGTCTTCCAGCGCCTTCATGGAATGACTGATCGCCGACTGCGTGAGGAACAGTTTCTTGGCCGCGAGCGTGAAGCTTCCTTCATCGGCAACTGCGACGAACGCCCTTAATTGGCGCAGATCCGGCAGCAGTTCAGTCATGAAGCAATCTCATCGAAAATTCCGGAGTTGGAAAGCACGGGACATGCCAAGGACCGCGGGTTGGCACCCTTTACGCTACAGCCGTGCCTATGGAATCTCTGCCCAAGGTGGAATCGCGCTCATTCATTCGACTGGGCTTCGTTCCCCTCAACGACTGCGCGCCCGTGGCCGTCGCGCACGAACTGGGCATCTTCAAGACTTATGGTCTGAATGTCCGCCTGTCCCGCCAGCCCGGCTGGGCCACGGTGCGTGACATGCTCTCTTATGGCGAGCTGGACGCCGCCCAATCGATCGCCGGCCTGGCCTTCTACCTGGCGCTCGGCCTCAACAAGCTGCGCCGGGAAATCGCGGTGCCGCTGGTGCTCAGCGCCCATGGCAACGCGATCACGCTTTCCAATGAGTTTCCGCCCGACCAGATCGGCCGCGGCGAGGGTCTGACCGCGCACCTGGCGCAGAAGTGGAAAAAGAACCGGCCCTTCACTCTGGCCGCCGCCCATCGTTTCTCGTCCCATCATTTGCTGCTGCAGGGCTGGCTGCGCCGTCACGGCCTGCAACCGGGCCGCGATGCGGAAATCGTTTTCCTACCCCCGCCCCTGATGCCGCGGAATCTGGCCGCTGGCCACATCGACGGCTACTGCGTCGGCGAACCGTGGAACTCCGAAAGCATCCTCCAGGGCTACGGCTGGTGCCCGGCCACCTCCGCCGAGCTGTCGACCGGTCACCCGGAAAAGGTCCTGCTGGTCACCGGCGAGTTCGTCAACGAGCGCCGTGATGACTGCATCGCCCTCGGCGCCGCCCTCCTCCACGCCTGCCGCCTCTGCCAGGACCCCGGCTTCCGCAATGAGTTGATTTCGATCCTCGCCCGCCCGGCCTATACCGGCTGCTCGCTGGCTACTCTGCGGAACAGCCTGGGCCCGGTCTTCGACTCCGGCCGTGGGGAGATCGACGCCTCGGATTTCCATCTCTTCTACGGCGCCGATCTGAATTGCCCCAGCGCCGACAAGGCCTCGTGGTTTCTCTCCGGCATGCGCAGCGCTGGACTGCTGCCGGAGACCACCGTGGCCCCGCTGACGCGGCTTTACCGCCAGGATTTGTTCCGCGCTTCCGAGCGGCTACTCCTCCCGGCGTAAAGCCCGCAGGCCATCAGGGCTGGCTGATCGCCCAGCGCAGGAACCGCGAACCGCTCCCGACAGGAGCGCTGGCGACGACGCGTCCGTCCACCATCTGCACGGACACGCCTGCCGCGGACCAGTGAACCAGGTCACCCGACCACTCCGCGCCATAGGTAATGCCGGTTCGCATCGCGTCCAGCGGCTGGGACAGCTGGATGGTCTGATCGGCCCCGACGACCAGCGAGGGCGTCAAAGGCTGACTCTGCGTCGGGTCGAGTCCGAAGGCATAGGCCAGCCCGTTCGACAGGCCGTCTCCGTCGTCATCCCCGGTAAATCCCTGCAGCAGCAGTGGATAATCATAGGCCACCCAACCGGCGAAACCGGTCACCGGCGTGCCGGTCGGCGTCGCGGTGAAATAGGGACCGGAAGACTCCGCCACACCTCCCTTGATGGCGCTCATCCGCATCCGCACCGGCACGGCGGATTGCAGCGGCTGACCGGCGGTCCCCGCATCCAGCCGGACGATCACCGAGCTGGCGGGGAGCATGGTATCTTTTTCACTCATACTGGACCAGGCGCCGTCCACGTGGATGTCATCGATCCACGCGCCGCTGTCCGTTGCGTTCCAGGCCATATTGGCAGTGGCGCCTTTCCGGACCGCGAACCGCACTTTGATATTCTTCCCGGCATACGCGGCGAGAGAGATGGTCTGCACCGACCCAGCGGCATCCGCCGTGGTTTTGCCGGCCACGCTCCAGACCGGATTCCAGGTGTTTCCATTTTCAGAGACTTCCGCGCTCACCGTATTCGTCGCGGACATCTTGCCCTTGCGAATCCAGAACATCAGATTGCTGGACGCGATAGGGACGAAGGTCCGCAGGATCGTGAAAGAGTCATCGGTATCGGCTGCGGTCGCCAGCCCCAGGCGGAAGCTCTTTGCGCCAGTGGAGAAGTAGCCCGCCTTGTTACTAATGAGATCGTAGCTGGCGGAAGTGTCATCCTGCACCAGCGGAGCGGGTGAATCCTCGGCACCCTCCGTCCAGCCCGCCTGGCCGAGGGTCTCGACCTCCAGCTTGTAGGAATCGGCCGAACTCACCGGCACGAAGGTGTAGCTGGCCCCCCCGCCCGCAGGCGGATTGGCCTGCCCGGAAAGTTGCAGCGCCTGGATCGGAATCACTACCAGCGCAGGCCCGTAGGGAAACGGATGTCCGCCCAGAACCGCCCGCTCGCGCAGCCACCACTCCTGACCGGCCTCGAGGGTCGCATTCGCCGTGGCCGGGCTGAAGATCACCGAGGTCTGCGTGGTGGTCGACACGATCGCCGTCCGCTCCAGTTCATCGCAGCCGCTGGTCGAGATGTCATCGATGAAGATCCCGTTCGGCTTCGCCCGGGCGTCGTCGAAGGTGTAGAGGCCGCCGTTGCCGGAGTAGTAAAAGCGGAACCGCGCCCGCACCGGCATGGTGCTGGCAGGGAGACTCACGGAGGAGGTTTGGAAGCCATTGTCCGGCAGCCCGTTCGCAGTGCCGGCGATGTCGGTGCCGATGCCTGTCCAGGTGCTGCCCTGGTCGGAGGAAATCTCCACCGCCAGACGGCTCCCCGCCGCCATGTAACTGCGGCGATAGTAGAAGTTCAGCTTTCCGCCCGCTCCCGCAAGAATCTCCCGGTCCAGCTCGAACGACTGGTCGGGAATCGACGCGCTCAACACATCATAGGGCGGCGAAGCCAGCCGGAACGCCTTCGAACCGGTCCGGGTGTAGCCAGCCGTCGAGTCGATGAAGTTGTAGCCGGGATCGGTGTGGGGAATGACGGCCGGAGTCGGATCCTCAGCACTCTCCACCCAAGTGCCCACATGTTTCAGGAACATTCCTGTCTGCATGGTCTCCGCTCCAGGAACCGGCGTGACATGATACGCGGTGCCTTCAGTGGACGGGTGCGCCGGGCCGGAAAGGACCGGAGCAGCCACCAGTTGGTTCGGGTCGATCAGGATCACCGAATACGACAGGGATGAGGGGATCCCTTCGCCGGCGATGTCAGTCACCGTGACGTTGAATTTTGTGTCGTCAGCCACCTGCTGCACGGAGGCATTGGCGGACATCTGCCACACCAGCGTATTATCTGCGTACGCGGCATTGCGGGAGACGATGGTCGCCACCACCGCCGAGCCGGAATCCGAGGTCACGGTGACCTTGGCGGAGTTGAAATTCGCATTCGGATACGTGACCGACCAGAATTGTGAGTTCAGGGGCGCGGGAAAGTAGCCGGGCGCCGGATAGCAGGTGAATTTCGGAGCCACGCTGGAATCCATCTCGCCCGCTTTCTGAGTCACGTAGAGCGTGCTCGCCGGCGGGACGACCTTGTTCGTCGCGCTCGTATAGCTGCCCGGGCTGTTGCCCGTCGCGTAGTCGGTGGCCCGCTGCATGAGCGTCCAGCGGCGGTGACCCACTGCGGCGTTCCAGGTCGAGAGACCCGGGACGTTCTCCTGGACAAAGGCATTGATTGCCCCCGGTCCGTAGAAGCCCTGCGCCACGTTGCCGTTGGCATTGGCGTTCCACGCCGCGGTCGTCCATCCCACGCAGCCCTGCACGGGATCGTGGCTCAACGCGAAGTTAGTCGAGCCGCTGGAGTAGGTCCGTGAGATCATGAAGGCCGAGCGCTGGCTGGCCTCGGCTTTGGTGGTGGTTGCCGCCGGCACGTTCGTGTCGGAGGGCGAAATGTAGACCGTCGAGCCGGAATTGATCCGCACGTTGGCGGACACGCCACACATCGCCCGGAAGTAGTTCAGACGCCGCTCGGTGTCGTCAATGAAGGCCGCGGAGGTGTTTCCCTCAGCTCCGGCAGCCGTTGACGTGTAATTTCCGGTCCAGCCCACGCGGGCCGCGTAACCCTCCGATGCCTGATAAACGGCATGCCAGAACGACACGACGTCACTCCGGTTTGAGGTATCGACGGAAAAGCCCCGCGAAGGGGCTGCCGCGGGATTGTATCCTGGCACCCACGCCATACAGGCGGTGGGCAACAGCAAGCAGGGCCAAAGAGGCCTAAGGGTTCGGGACAGCACGGAGTAGCTAATACTCAATGAGCCCTAACAATCCAAATGAATACATCCCTGCCAGACCTACGCCTTCGCGGGGGGTCAGAACTCCGCGAAATACGGGTATTTCAGGAGTACTCGTAGCGCACCGCGGCGATCGCGAAGAACGCCGCCGTCTCCGCGCGCAGGACGATCTCCCCAAAGCTGACCGGCAGAAATCCGGCCTCCAGCGCATGCCGGGTTTCCTCCGCTGAAAAGTCACCCTCCGGTCCGATCAGCAGCGTCACGCTGGCCGGAATCTCCGCCGCGCGCAGGACTTCACGCAGAGGTCCGGCTCCGTCCGCCAGCGACGCAATCAGCTTCAGGCCGCCCTGTGCAGCACCCAGCCAAGCAGAGAACTCAGAGACCACCCCCACCTCCGGCACCAGATCCTGGCCGCACTGCTTGCAGGCCTCGATGGCTACCCGCTGCCACTTCGCGGTTTTTTTCCCGGCATCCTCATCGTCCAGTTGCACCACTGCGTGCCGGGTCAGCAGCGGC
>JAQGPE010000655.1 GCA_028293225.1 Akkermansiaceae bacterium
TCCGGGATCTGGCGGGAGAGTGGGTCGATGAGGAGAACTTCATCCTGCGCGGCGAGGTGGCTGGGTGCTCCTGCGAGGCGACTCTGTGGACGGATGGGCAGGCCTGGGACGTCGAGACGAGCTGTTCCTGCGAGGAGCGGAGCTTCTGCGGGCATGCCGCCGGGATGCTGGAGGAAGCGGCCAAGCCGAAGAATCTGAGCCGGGTGCTGGAGGGCAAGCCGGTGCGGGTGGCGGCGCCGTCGCCGGGATTGCTCACTCCCGAGGATCCGGCGGATCTGCCGCACATCGATTTAACGCCAGCGTTCCGGTTGGAAGTGGTGCGGGAGGAGACCAGTTCGAAGGTGGTGCGGCTGCTGCTGCAGGCCATGAAGATTCCTGACCTGGGTGACTGGGTCGTGGCGCGGCCGATGGCCATCTACGGCGAGCATCGTATCCCGCTGGGCGGAGTGCCGGGGCCGCGCGAGTACCGCACGGAGAGCGCCGGCGGTCCGCTGGTGATCCGGCGCGACATCGCCGCGGAAATGAATGCGATTCTTCTGCTGCAGCAGACCGGCCTGACCAGTCTGGGCGGCCACGCGCAGTTCCGCTTTCTGCTGGGGCTGGCGGGCAAGGGCCGGACGGCGGGCAATGAAGGCAGCCTGTGGTTTCCGAATCCGAGTCACGGCGTGCTGACCGAGTTCTGGCCGTGGCTGCGGGCGACCGGCGGGCCGCTGCTGGAAGCGGCGGGCTGGACGGTGGATTTCGACCACGCGGTCGGGCATGAAATCATCGAGTTGGATCCGGAGGGCTTCGTCTATCTGCTGGAGGACGATGGCACCGGCTGGTTCCACCTTTCCGTGGGCTTCGAGGTCGGCGGCAAGCAGCTCGACCTAATGCCGATCCTGGCGCAGTTGCTGGATCTTGGCGCGGTGGAGACGACGCTGGAATTTCCGGCCGACGGGCATTTCCTGCATCACCTGGATGACGGGCGGGCGCTGCGGCTGCCGGCGGCGCGGATCCGGCGGATCCTGAAGCAGTTCGCGGCGCTGATCGATCCGAAGCGCTTCAAGGGCGGCAAGCTGCGGCTGCACCCGCTGGATGCGGCGGCGATCGTCACGGCCGAGGAGCTGGGCATTCAGGCTCCGGAGCGGCTGACGGAACTGGCCGACAAGCTGAGCAACTTTGCCGGGATCGAGAAACTGCCGGTGCCGGAGGGGCTGAAGGCGGAGCTGCGCGAGTATCAGCTGGCGGGCTTTCACTGGATGCAATTCCTGGCTCGGCATGAACTGCACGGGATCCTGGCCGATGACATGGGCCTGGGGAAAACGCTGCAGACCATCACGCACATTCTCACGGAAAAGGCCAACGGCCGCTCGGCGGGCAAGCCGGCGCTGGTGGTCGCGCCGACCAGCGTGGTGCCGAACTGGCGGGCGGAGATCAACCGGTTCGCGCCCGGCTTGAAGGTGCTGATCCTCGATGGCCCGCAGCGGAAGAAGTACTTCCGCTCGATTCCGTATGCCGACGTGGTGCTGACCTCGTATGCGCTGATCCAGCGTGACATCGAGGCGCTGAAGGACCACCAGTTCCACCTCGCGGTGCTGGACGAGGCGCAGTATGTGAAGAACCCGGCGTCGAAGATGGCGCAGGCGGTCTGCCAGCTGGATGCGCGGCACCGGCTGTGTCTGTCCGGCACGCCGGTGGAGAATCACCTGGGCGAGCTGTGGAGCCTGATGAAGTTTCTGATGCCGGGTTTCCTGGGCGGGCAGGAGGATTTCAACCGGCGCTTCCGCAATCCGATCGAGAAGGACGGCAATGACGACTGCCGCCTTGCGCTGAAGACCCGCGTCGCGCCGCTGATCCTGCGCCGCAACAAGACCGAGGTGGCGAAGGAACTGCCGCCGAAGACGCTGTTGATCCATGCCGTGGAACTGAACACCGGGCAGAAGGATCTCTACGAAACGGTCCGCGCCACCATGGACAAGCGGGTCCGGCAGGCGATCGCGGTCAAGGGCCTGGAGGGCTCGCGGATGGTGTTCCTGGAAGCGCTGCTGAAGCTGCGACAGATTTGCTGCGAGCCGAAGCTGCTGAAGTTCGAGGGCGACTCGAAGGCGGAAGCGCAGGCCGCCGGCTCGGCCAAGCTCGACTACCTGGCGGACCTGCTCGACACGCTGATCGAGGAGGGGCGGCGGATTCTGATTTTCTCGCAGTTCACCTCGATGCTGGAGTTGATCGAAGGGTTGTTGCAGCTACGGAAGATCTCGTACCTGAAGCTGACGGGCGAGTCGAAGAATCGCGGCGAGCTGGTGGAGAAATTCCAGACCGGCAGGTTTCCGGTGTTTCTCATTTCACTGAAGGCGGGCGGCACCGGCCTGAACCTCACCGCCGCGGATACGGTGATCCACTACGACCCGTGGTGGAACCCGGCGGCGGAAGCGCAGGCGACGGATCGCGCCTACCGGATCGGCCAGACCCAGCCGGTGTTCGTGCACAAGCTGATCTGCACCGGTACGGTGGAGGAGCGCATCCACCAGTTGCAGCAGAAGAAGAGCCAGCTCGCCGACTCGCTCCTGGTCGATGCCGCCAGCGCGGCGGCTCCGGATGAGATCACGCTGTCGGCGTTGCTGGCGCCGCTGGGGTGAGCACTCGCCTCTGAGTTACGGATGGGCGGGGAGGGCCTCGTCCGCCAGGATCAGCTCGATCTGGCGCAGCTTCTTTTTTGCGTTCACGTCTTCCGGATCGAGGGCCAGGAGTTGCTCGTAGCACTGGCGGGATTCTTCGTAGCGTTGCAGGCAAAGCAGGAACCAGCCGAGATCGTTGAGCGTTTCTTTCTGATCGATGTTAGGACGAGTCATCACCTTGCGGATTCGTTCGATCGCTTCCTCAACCTTGCCCTGTCTGAAGGCCGCCCAAGCCTGGCAGATCGCGTAGTGCTCTCCGCCCGTTGCGGCCAGGTCATCGGCCTTCGCCCATTCGGTGATCGCGGTGTCGAAGTCGCCGCGGCTTTCGTGGATATCGGCACGGAAGGAGTGAACCAGATACTTCCACTGATCGGGGATGACCTTGTCCACCGTATCGAGGGTCTGCATGGCCTCTTCGTATTGAGAGTAAATCTTTAGAGCAGACGTGTATCGCAGCAGGGTCAGTGCGTTGTCAGGAACGATCCGAAGGTAAGCTTCCTCGAGGTGTCGGGCGTAGGCAACCTCGCCGGCTTTGTCGGCGGCGTAGACTCGATCGAAAAGCTGATCAGGGCTTTCATTGCCCGGCCCTTTCGCGAGATCGGCGAGGACGAGATCCAAATCTGCCAG
>JAQGPE010000660.1 GCA_028293225.1 Akkermansiaceae bacterium
ACCATGGCTCCTGCTCGCCGTGATCGCCGGACGAGTTGGTGCGGAAAAACGGGTGGAAAACGGCCAGCTGCACCCAGCGCAGATACAGCTCCGGGGTCGGCGTTTCGATGAAGCCGCCGATGTCGGAGCCGATGAATGACATGCCGGAGGTGGCCAGCCGCTGGCACTGGGTGTTCGCCATGTTGAGGTGCTCCCAGGAGGCGATGTTGTCGCCGGTCCAGGCGCAGGCGAAGCGCTGCGTGCCGGCGTAGGCGGAGCGGGTGATGGAAAAGGCGCGGCGGCCCTTGCCCCAGCGCTTCAGGCCCTGGCGGGTGGCCCGGACCATCTGCATGCCGTAGATGTTGTGGGCCTTGCGGTGCGAACACGGGTGGCCGTCGTAGTCGTGGCGGACGTCGTGCGGGAAGGTGCCTTCTTCAAAGACCGCCGGCTCGTTCATGTCGTTCCAGATCCCGCGCACGCCGCTGTCGCCGATCAGCCCTTCGAACAGTCCGGCCCACCAGTCGCGCACGTCCGGCCGGGTGAAGTCGGGGAAATGACACAGACCCGGCCACACCGAGCCCTTGATGAGGTTGCCATCCTGGCGACGGCAGAAATAGCCCTTCTCGATGCCCTCGACCCACGGGCCGTAGTTCGGGTCGATCTTCAGGCCGGGGTCGATGATCGCCACCGTCTTGAAGCCCTCGGCCTCCAGCTCGGCCACCATCTTCTTCGGATGCGGAAAGCGCTCCGCGTCCCAAGTGAAGCAGCGGTAGCCGTCCATGTAGTCGATGTCCAGATAGAGCGCGTCGCAGGGGATGCGGCGGTCGCGGAAGCCGCTGGCGATGTCGCGCACCACCGCCTCGGGATAATAACTCCACTTGCACTGATGATAGCCCAGCGCCCACAGCGGCGGCATTTCCGGCAGGCCGGTCAGCTTGGTGTAGGAGGCCACGATCTCCAGCGGCGTCTCCCCATGGATGAAGTAGTAGTCCATCTCGCCGCCCTGCGAAAAGAACGAGGTCACCTGCGGCCGCTCGTTCGCGAAGTCGAAACCGGTCCGGTAGGTGTTGTCGAAAAAGATCCCGTAGCTGCGGCCGCGGCACAGGCTGAGGTAGAAGGGGATGTTCTTGTAGAGCGGGTCGGTCTCCGCGCCGTAGGCGTAGGTGTCGCTGCCCCACAACTGGAAGCGGCGGCCGCGCAGGTTCAGGTCGCAGGACTTGTCGCCCAGGCCGTAGAAGTATTCGCCGGTCTGGCAGACCTTGCTCATCTTCACCACCTCGCCGCCGTAGTTCTTGTTGTCCTCCCAGTGATAGCCCTTTTCGTCCTGGCAGAGGATGCGCCCGGTGGCGGTGTCGGTGATGGTCGTTTTGAGACCCTGCCGTGCAATACGCACCGAAAGCCGCCCGGTCTTGATTGCAAAACCGTCGGCGAACTCGATCAGCTCGTGCTCCGGCAGGACTTTCTTGAAGGCCGGATCGATGGCGTACGAGAAATCGTCCTCGAAACGCCCCTCGGGGGAGAAGCGGAAGCGCACGATGCCCGCCGCCACCAGGCTCAGCCGCAGCAGCACGCCGTTGTCGGTCAGGAACTCAAAGACGCCGTCGGCCGGGCGCCGCGTCTCGCGGATCGCTCCCGGGAAGAAATCGGCCGCCGCCGTCGTGGCGCGCGATTTTTCCATGTAGTTGCCTGAAAATTCTTCGGAAGCCATGTCAGATGAACGGAGAGGTGAAGGAGGGGGCAAAGAGCCAGTCCCATGCCAAGCCCGCACGCACAAGTGAAACAAGCGTCACGGCCGCGCATTTGAAATTTAGCCTGCATGTCACACGTTACGAGCCTGGCACTGCCATCTACGTAATTTCCCTCGACGTTGGCCCGTCCATTGCTCAAAGGGTAACGCGGTCCGGAGTGCCTGAATGTCAGGTATTGGAGGTCCTTGGAGGTCATGAATCGTATGCGCGTTCTCAAGCTTGGATGGGAATTTCCCCCTTTGATCAACGGTGGACTGGGGGTTGCCTGCCTAGGGCTTTCCGCCGCGCTGGCGAAGCACGTCAGCCTCCGGGTGATCGTCCCGCGCTCCGCGCCCGACGTGAATTTTGATAACTTCACTCTAACTGGGCTGAACAATCTCCGCGTCGAGGACCTGCAGACCGTCGAGGGCAAGTACCGCTACGAGAGCTTCGCGCAGATCGAACACGTGCCGATCTCCCTGGATCCGTATGAGGTGAGTGAGACGACCGTCGAGCAGATCCACATGGAGCCCGGCGGTGAGATCCGGTTTTCCCAGACCACCCGCACCCAGCTGGAGCAGTTCAAGATGGGCGAGCTCTACGGGCCGGATCTCGGCACCAAGGTGGTGGAGTTTTCCAAGATCGCCGCCAAGCTGGCCATGCAGACCGAGTTCGATGTCGTCCACGCCCACGACTGGATGACCTTCCTCGCCGGCGTGGAGGTGAAGAAAGCCACCGGCAAGCCGCTGGTGCTCCACGTCCATGCTTCGCAGTACGACCGCGCCGGCGCCGACGCCCGCGGCTGGATCTACGAGATCGAGAAATACGGCATGGAGGAGGCGGACATCGTCATCCCGGTCAGCCAGTACACCGGCCAGGTGGTCGCCGGCCACTACGGCATCGACCCGAAGAAGATCCGCCCCGTTCACAATGGCGCGGACCCCGTCGCCGTTTTCACCACCAAGAAGAAGTTCCCGGAGAAGCTGGTGCTGTTCCTGGGCCGCCTGACCGCCCAGAAGGGGCCGGAGTTCTTCCTGGAAATCGCCTCGCGGGTGCTCGCGGTGAACAAGAACGTCCGCTTCGTGATGGCCGGCACCGGCGAGCGCCTGAAGCCGTTGATCGAAAGCGGCGCCTTCCGCGGCCTCGGCGGCTACTTCCACTTCACCGGCTTCCTCAATAAGGAGAAGGTCAACGAACTGCTGTCGATGACCGACATCTACTGCATGCCATCCGTTTCGGAGCCCTTCGGCCTTTCCGCCCTGGAAGCCGCGCAGTTCGGGATCCCGGCCGTGATTTCGAAACAGTCCGGCGTGGCCGAGGTTCTGAAGGGCGCGCTGAAGGCCGACTTCTGGGACGTCGAGCTGATGGCCAAGCACATCAACGACCTCCTCACCGACGACGCGCTGCGCGAGCGTGTCATCGAACAGGCCCGCGAAGACATTGCGGCCTCGACCTGGGACGCTGCCGCTGAGAAAGTGATTGAGATCTATCAGGAACTGATGGACCGGTCCCTCGTCCCTTCCCCCTGACTCATGCCGGATGTCTGCCTCTACTTTCAGGTCCACCAGCCGAACCGGCTGATCCCTTACGACTTCTTTCGCATCGGGGAGCACGCGTTCTACGAGGACGACGGCCTCAACGGCGAGATCCTCTCAAAGGTCGCCGAGAAGTGCTACCTGCCCGCGAACGCGCTGTTCCAGAAGGCGATCAAGGACACCAAGGGCCGCTTCCGCATGGCGCTGTCGATCAGCGGCACCGTCATCGAGCAGATGGAGCACCACCGCCCCGACGTGCTGGCTTCCTTCCAGGCACTGGTGGCGACCGGAAATGTCGAGCTGCTCGCCGAGACGCACTACCACTCGCTGGCGATCCTGCACTCGAAGAAGGAATTCGAGCGCCAGGTGGAACGCCACCTCGACAAGCTGGAGGATGTCTTCGCGGTCCGCCCGCGGGTCTTCCGCAACACCGAGCTGATCTACAACAACGTCATCGCCGCCCAGGCGGAAACGATGGGCTTCGACGGCATCATCGCCGAGGGCGTGCCGTGGGTGCTGAATGGTAACTCGCCCAATCACCTCTACCGCGCGCCGCATGTCTCCCAGCTCAAGACGATCCTGCGCAATGCCGGGCTGTCCGATGACCTGGGCTTCCGCTTTTCCGACAAGACCTGGACCGAGTGGCCGCTGACGCCGGAGAAATTCGCCGGCTGGCTGAAGAAGGCCCCCGGCGACGTGGTGAACCTGTTCCTTGACTACGAAACCATCGGCGAACACCAGTGGAAGGACACCGGGATCTTCGATTTCTGGAGCGAACTGCCGGAAGCGGTGCTCGATGAAGACCTGCGCTGGGTGACGCCGAGTGAGGTGGTCGACCTGTTCCGAGCCTCCAAGGAGTATGACTGCCACTGGCCGACCTCCTGGGCCGACGCGGAGCGCGATCTCAGCGCCTGGACCGGCAACGTCATGCAGCAGGAGGCGATCGCCAAGATCCACAAGCTGGAGGACGAGGTGCTGGCCGCCAAGGACGAGGACCTGACCAACGTCTGGGCGAAAATGCAGACCTCCGACCACTTCTACTGGATGTCGACCAAGGGCGGCACCGATGGGAATGTGCACCAGTACTTCTCCCCCTACGGCAGCGCCTACGACGCCTACATCTACTTCATGAACGCCCTGGCCGATCTGCAGATCCGGCTGAAGCGCAGCCGTGAGGTCGAGCCGGTCGAGAAGGTCGAGCCGCTCGAAATCATTTCCCCACCGTAGTCGCGGGCGCGATCCTGGTGGCGCGT
>JAQGPE010000684.1 GCA_028293225.1 Akkermansiaceae bacterium
GCCAGTGATTCCAGCCTCAGACTCTTCCTGCCTTCAAAGGCATGACCGCGCGGAACGAAGCATTTCAACGGCTCCTTGTGCCACGGCACGAAGCGGATCCCGGCGGGCTTGTCCCGCGGCTCCAGCCCGACAAAGCCGCCCTCCAGCCGTCCATCCGCCACCGCGTTCAGCTGGTCCTGCGGCGGCAGGTCATGCAGCATGATCTGCACGCCGCGATGGCTTTCGCGAAAACGCCGGAACGTATCGATCAACTCGTCGTTCATGACCGCGCTCACGAAGCCCAGCCGCAGCCGCGCGGTCTCTCCCAGTGAGGTCCTTTTCGCGACCTCTCCCGCCCGTTCGAGCCGCCGTGGAATCGTCCGCGTCTCCTCATAAAAGATCGTCCCCGCGGGAGTGAGCGAGACCTTCCGCGGCTCGCGCAGGAAAAGCTCCGCGCCGATTTTCTCCTCCAGCGCCCGGATATGCCGCGACAGCGGCGGCTGCGCCAGACGCAGCCGCGCCGCCGCCCGGGTGAAGGACAACTCCTCCGCCACGGCGATGAAGCACTCCAGCTCGCGAAACGAATAGCTCATACCGAAACGGTATCGGAACACGACCGATGAAGTCATTCTCAATATAGAGAACACTCCTATCATGCAGTGCATGGCCATCAGCGACACCATCAAGAAAGGCGCGATCCGGGCTCCCCACCGCAGCCTGCTCCGCGCCACCGGGGCGATCCAGTCCGAGGCGGATTGGGACAAACCGTTCATCGCGATCGCGAACTCCTTCGTGCAGATCATCCCCGGTCACGCCCATCTCGACGTGGTCGGCCGCAAGGTCCGCGAGGCCGTCCGCGCCGCCGGTGGCGTTCCTTTCGAGTTCAACTGCATCGGCGTGGACGACGGCATCGCGATGGGTCACGGCGGCATGCTCTACTCGCTCCCTTCCCGCGAAATCATCGCCGACTCCATCGAGACCATGCTGCGGGCCCACTGCTTCGACGGCGTGGTCTGCATCCCGAACTGCGATAAGATCGTGCCCGGCATGATGATGGGCGCCACCCGCGTCAACATCCCCGCCGTCTTCGTCTCCGGCGGTCCGATGCGCTCCGGGAAAAATCCCACCACCGGCAAATCGCTGGATCTCGCCTCGGTCTTCGAGGCCGTCGGCCAGCTCTCCGCCAACTCGATCACCGAACAACAGCTCGATGAAATCGAACGCCACGCCTGCCCTACCTGCGGCTCCTGCTCGGGGATGTTCACCGCCAATTCGATGAACTGCCTCTGTGAAGCGCTCGGCATCGCCCTGCCGGGAAATGGCTCGATCCTCGCGACCGATCCCGCCCGCGACGCTCTGTTCGAGCGCGCCGGCCGCACCATCATCCGGCTGGTGCGCGACGGGATCCGGCCGCGTGACATCCTCACCCGCGAGGCCTTTGAAAACGCCTTGGCCCTGGATATGGCGATGGGTGGTTCCTCGAATACCATCCTGCATACCATCGCCGTCGCCTCGGAGGCCGAAGTCACGCTGACGATGCAGGACTTCAATGCGATCTCCGCGCGGGTTCCGCACCTCTGCAAGGTCGCCCCCTCAGGCATCCACTACATGGAGGACATCGACCGCGCCGGGGGCATCTCCGCGATCCTGAAAACCCTCGCATCCCTCCCCGGCATCCTGCACCCGGACGCGATGACCGTCAGCGGCCTCACCCTGGGTGAAACGATTTCCGTCGCCGGGGTGAAGGACCCCGAGGTGATCCGGTCCATCGACCGGGCCTACTCCCAGCAGGGCGGCCTGGCCATCCTGTTCGGCAATCTCGCTCCGGACGGCTGCGTGGTGAAATCCGCCGGGGTCAGCCCGGCGAAGATTAAATTTTCCGGCCCGGCGTTCATCTTCGAATCCAAGGAGCAGGCCCAACTCGGCATCCTCGGCGGTCGCGTCAAAGCGGGCGACGTGGTGGTCATTCGCTACGAGGGGCCGAAGGGCGGGCCGGGCATGCAGGAAATGCTCGCCCCCACCGCCGCCCTGGCCGGCCGGGGGCTCGGGGATTCCGTCGCCCTGGTCACCGACGGCCGCTTCTCCGGCGCCACCCGCGGCGGCGCGATCGGCCACGTCTCCCCGGAAGCCGCCGCCGGGGGCCCCATCGGCTTGGTGGAACCGGGTGATCTCATCGAAATCGATATCCCCGCCCGCACCATCCATCTGCAGGTGAGCGAGGACCTTTTGGCCGCCAGGAAAAAAGAGCATATCCTGCCAAAGCCGAAAGCCCGCAGCGGCTATCTCGCGAGATATGCGGCCATGGTCACCAGCGCCGACACCGGCGCGGTGCTGAGAGTCCCGGCTTGAGGCCAGTCACCCCTTGTACACAACAAACCCGGAGGGCGGATTTCTCCGTTCCTCCGGGTTGTCTTGCCAGTCTGGAAAGTGATTTATCTGACCAGTTGGCCGGTTGCGGATCAATTACTGACCGGCTGGCTTATCGGTCTTCTCAGCCGGTTTTTCGTCCGGCTTAGCAGGCGCCTTGTCTTCGCCGCCACCGCCGCGTGGACCGCGGCCGCCACGACCACCACCTGGGCCTCCTGGGCCGCCGAAGCCCCAAAGCGGGATCTCCTCACCGGCGTCGCGGGCTGCCTTGAGCTCCTCAGGGCTCAGCTTGCCGTCGCCGTCCTTGTCGTATTTGGCCACCAGGGCCTTGTGCTTGGCCTCGAGGTCGGCACGCATGGCAGCGCGCTCCTCGTCGTTGAGCTTGCCGTCGCCATCTTTGTCATACTTGGCTTCCAGCTTTTTCTGCTCGGCTTCGCGGTCGGCACGGAAGGCGGCGCGTTCTTCGTCGTTGAGCTTCCCGTCGCCGTCCTTGTCGTACTTCTTGATGATTTCCTCAGGGAGCTGACGGCCGCCGCCGCCGCCACCACGGCGTCCACCGCCTTCTTCCGGCTTATCCTGAGCGGATGCGGCGAGTGTGCCGGCGGCCATGGCCACCATAGCGATCCAAGTGATTTTCGTTTTCATCTTAGGTTGTCGATTGTCGGTTGTTTCTCAGCGAACGGTAGGCCTCCCGCAGCTAACGAAATGAACCCGGCGGCCTGCCGAAGGTTGCGCGGCGGAATGAATTGCCACCGGCCTCCGCTCCGGCTTGGATTCGGCGCGGATGGCAGACACGACACCCACCAACCCGAAAAAGGCGGTTTTCATCCGCCGCACCGCCAGCACCCTGGGGCTGTGGGCCGTGGTCGCCGCCGCTTTCGCCAGCCGCCAGGCCTGGGCCTACCTCGGCCTGGTCGGCATCCTGATCATCCTCGCCACCCTGGAATACTTCCGGATGTTGAAAGCCGCGGGGGTGAAATCCTTCCCATGCTTCGGCATGGTACTAGCCGTGGCGTACTCCATCGCCCTGTTCGGCTTCCTCGGCGGCTGGATGCATGATTCCACGGCCCTGCTGCGCGGCGACCGCCTGGTCCCCGGCTGGCTGGACGCCGCCGCCATTTTCCTGGCCGTCGCCGGCGCCTTCACCCTCCAGCTCCGCCATGAAATCCGCGGCCTGGAGCCGATTCAGGCCGTCGCCGCCAACGTGCTCGGCTTCGCCTACATCCCGTTCCTCTTCGGCTTCGCGGCCAAGATCGTCTTCCTGATCCCCGCCCGCGCCGCCAGTCCCGGCTGGGAACACGTGCCCAGCGCCATGTGGCTGCTCTGGCTGCTGGCCGTGACCAAGTTCACCGACATGGGCGCCTACCTGACCGGCTCGCTGATCGGGAAGCACAAGATGATCCCCCACGTCAGCCCCGGCAAAACCTGGGAGGGCTTCGTCGGCGCCCTGTTCTTCGCCCAGCTCGCCGGCTGCGGCCTGTTCGCCCTCTTTCACGACCAGTTCAAGCCGATGGTCGGCTGGACCGATGTGATCGTGCTCGGCTTCGTGCTGGCCTTGCTCGCGGTCGTCGGCGATCTCGCGGAAAGCATCGTCAAACGCAGCCTCGGCGCGAAGGACTCCGGCAACATGCTCCCCGGCATCGGCGGCGCGCTCGACCTCATCGACAGCCTCTGCTTCACCGCTCCGGCTCTGTATTTCTATCTCCAATGGGCTCACCACTGAAGGATTCCGCGCCGCGTAGAAAAGTCGTCCTGTTAGGCTCCACCGGCTCCATCGGACGCTCGACCCTGGAGGTGGCCCGGCTGCTGCCGGAGCGCATCGAGATCGTCGGCCTCGCCGCCCACGGCAGCGTCGAACTGCTCGCCGAACAGGTCCGCGCCACCGGCGTGAAGCACGTCGCCCTCTGCGATGTCACCAAGGCCGAGCACCTGCGCACCCTGCTGCCCCCCGGGGTCACCCTCCACACCGGCCCCCAGGGCCTGGTGGAAATCGCCACGCGT
>JAQGPE010000691.1 GCA_028293225.1 Akkermansiaceae bacterium
GAACGAGCGCAAGGCGCTCTACGATCTCGGGCAGTCCGAGGAGGTGCAGACGAGGCTCCGGAACGAGGCGGAGCGACGGCATGCGCAGGCGAAAGCGCTGCAGATCCTCTCTGAAACGCGGGCGAAGATTACCCAGGCGGTGGTGCTTTTGCGCGGCAGGGATTTCCCGGGAGCCGATGCGCTGGTCGCCGGGGCGCCGCTCATTCCACCGTCCCCCGAGGCGGCCGATGTCTTCCGCCGTCTGGCCGATTGGCACGCGCTCAACGGCCGCTGGAGCGAGACGGTCGAGCGGGCCAGCTATCTCTACCAGATCGACCAGTACGATGCGGATAACTATCCGTCCCTGGATGGTTTCCGGCTGGGCACGGCGTTGATCGAAGTCGGCGACATGGCGGGCTACGATCATTTCCGCCGTTCCATCATCTCGCGTTTTTCGGCATCGACGAATGTGATCTACGCGGAGCGCACGGTGAAGATGGCTCTGCTCTCGCCCGCGAGCGAGGAGCAGATGCAGGAGCTCGATCCGCTGATCGGGATTTCCGCAGCCTCACTGGATGGTCTCACGCTGTCGCGGGAAACCGCGAGCTATTTACGGTGGCGGATGATCTCCATTTCGCTCGGAGAGTATCGCCGCGGGAACTACGAGCTGGCGGAAAGCTGGGCGAGGAAATGCCTCACCGAGTCTCCGCCCAATGCGCGGCGTGACGCGACGGCCCGCATCCTTCTGGCCTGCGCACTCTTCAAACAGGGGCATCCCGGCGAAGCCCGGCCGGAACTGGCTGCCGCGAGCGAGGTCATCACGGTGAAGCTGCGCGACATGACCTCCTTTCGCCCGGACGAGTTCTGGCCCGACTGGATCATCGCGCGGATTCTGCTGCGTGAGGCACAGGGCCTGGTTTTGTAACCTCCCTGAATCGGGCCGGCCATTTCATTTCAGATTCCCTGTCGGGTTTCGTTGAGAAATTTCGCGTTGGGTTTGTCCGGGCGCCCCTTCGAGCCCTGCCGCCCTGAATTCCAGCGCTTCGGCAACCGGGAAATCGGAGCGGTCATCCGCCAAGCAGATTAAAACGTGAAACCTTACCCGATTCGCATCCTTCAACCTCTTGCCGTTGCCGCCGCACTGGCAGCGGTGAGCGCGTCGCTCCATGGAGCGGAAGCCGTCACCGAGGTGAATCCATTCATTGGAACGGCAGGACATGGCCATGTCTACCCGGGGGCGACGGTTCCCTTTGGCATGGTTCAACTGTCTCCGGACACGCGCACCGATACCTGGGATGGCTGCTCCGGCTACCACTACTCCGACACGCATGTACTAGGTTTCTCGCACAATCACCTCTCCGGAACCGGCATCGGCGATCTCGGAAATGTCCTGCTGATGCCCACGACCGGCACGCTTCATCTCAACCCGGGGACCGATTCGGAAGCGGGCTACCGAACCAGCTTCTCCCATGATCAGGAGGAAGCCCGGCCCGGATACTACCGGGTCTATCTTCCGGAATATAAGGTCAATGTCGAGCTGACGGCCACTACCCGGGCCGGGATGCATTGTTACACCTTTCCTCAGAGCGATGAAGGGCATGTGATTCTGGATCTGGTGCATGGGCTGGCCAACCAGCCGGTGGAATCCGTGCTCTCGATCGAAAACGACCGGGAAATCAGCGGCTACCGGAAGTCGAAGGGATGGGGCGGCGAAAAGGTCTACTACTACGTCATCGAGTTCTCGCGTCCCTTCGACGCGACGAGCGGGATTCAAAGGGACGGGACGGAGGTCGGGGTGAAGGAGGCCAAGGGGAAGGAGTTGAGGGCTCACTTCGATTTCAAGACCAAGGACGGCGAGAAGATCCTGGCACGGGTTGGCCTGTCGACGGTCAGCGTCGAGGGAGCGAAGAGGAATCTGCGGGCGGAAATGCCGGAGTGGGATTTCAAGGCGGTCGTGAGCGCGGCGCAGGCGCAGTGGGAGAAGGCTCTCGGCGCGGTGAAGATCCAGACGTCCGACAAGAATGTCCGGCAGACCTTTTATACCGCGCTCTATCACACCCAGCTGGCTCCGACCATCCTCAGCGATGTCGACGGCAAGTTCCGCGGTCCGGACCGGAATGTCCACGAGGCGAAGGGCTTCGACTACTACACGGAGTTCTCCCTCTGGGACACTTTCCGCGCCGAGCATCCCCTGCTGACCCTGGTGCAACCGCAGCGGGTGAACGACTTCGTGCGGACGATGCTGGCGCACTTCACGATTTACGGGAAACAGGCGCTTCCGGTGTGGACCGAAGGCGGGCTGGAGAACTGGTGCATGATCGGCAACCACTCCATCCCCGTGATTGTGGATGCCTATCTCAAAGGCTTCCGCGATTGGGACGCATCGGAAGCCCTGGATGACATGGTGGCCACCACCGCAACCGATCGCGCCAACCAGGACAGCTATCGCACCCTCGGCTACATCGCGCCGGGCAAGAAGGTCCAGTCGGTTTCCAAGGTTCTGGAATACGCCTACGACGACGCCTGCATCTCACGGTTCGCGCGGGTGCTGGGCAAGAAGGCGATCGCCGAGATCCATGCCAAGCGTGCGGGCAGCTGGCAGAACGTCTTTGATCCCGCCACCAGCCTGATGCGGGGAAAGACGGCGGATGGGAAATGGGTCACGCCCTTCCTGCCGACCAAGCTCGACAAGCTCTACTACACCGAGGCCAACGCCTGGCAGTACACGTTCTTCGTCCCTCACGATGTCGCGGGACTGAGCAAGGCCATGGGCGGCGATGACAAGTTCACCGCCCATCTCAACGAGCTGTTCGACAGCAAGGAGAAGATCCCGAACAGCCTCAACGATGTGACCGGCCTGATCGGTCAATATTCCCACGGCAACGAGCCATGCCACAACGTGGCTTACCTCTACAACTATGCCGGGCAGCCGTGGAAGACGCAGGAGCGCACCCATCACATCGCGGCCACCCTCTACAACAACACCCCCGAGGGTCTCTGCGGCAACGACGACTGCGGCCAGATGTCCGCGTGGTATGTCTTCACGGCGATGGGATTCTATCCGGTGGATCCGGTGAGCGGAGTCTATGTCATCGGCAGCCCGCTGGTAGACAAGGTCACCCTGGATCTGGACGGCAAGCACTACAAGGGCGTCCACTTTACCGTCACCGCCAAAAACCATTTACCGGCAAACATTTACATCCAGTCCGCCGAGCTCAATGGCAAGCCGATGAGCCGCAGTTGGATCCGGCACGATGAAATCAGCGCCGGAGGCGAGCTGGTTCTAACCATGGGCCCGAACCCCAATGAAAACTGGGGCAGGAAGCAGGCGGACCGTCCCGGCGCGCCTGCCGATCCCTAAATCGCTCCATTCAGCCTCTCCGCCGTCATGGCGGAATCACCCCTCTCTTCTCTTCAACTATGATCACCCCCTCTTTTCTTCGTATGAGTCTGCTTCGAATCGCTTTCGTCGCGGGTTCACTGGCCGCCTCCGCCTCCGCCGTGGAAGTGGCCGGCAGCCTGCTGATCGATCTCGACGCCGTCGACTATCGCGCCGCTGATGGAATCTGGCCGCAGCACTCCCTCACCGGGATCCAGGGCAGTTTCGCAAAATTGCCCGCCGGAACGCCAAAGCTCCAAACCATCGGAGGCAAAGTCTCGCTGGTTCTCGATGGCGATGACGACTACCTGACCGGCCCCCTGACGACCTCGGCGCTCTATGCGGCGGGAGCGAACCATTCGGTGGAATACTGGGTCTTCCAGGGCCAGGCCCGCCCTGAGGAAACCGTCATTTCCTGGAGCGGACGCGGAGCGCCCAATGGCAGCGGCGCGGCCTTCCGCTACAGCAGCGCGGCGGGCTCCGGAGCCGTTGGCCGCTGGGGCGGACCGGACATGGGATTTGCCGCTCCCCTGCTGGGCGGGCCGGAGCTGGGAAAATGGCACCACATCGTCCTGACCTACGATGGCACGACGCAGCGTCTCTACGTGGATGGCGCGCTGAACACCTCCGAGGCCTCGGCGCTCGACGCCCTGGACAGCAAGCCGATGTATATCGGCACCGAACGCCTTCCTGACGGCACGGACTCCGGCCGGACGCGGCAGTTCTCCGGGGCGATCAGCAGGATCCGCGTTCACAGCGGGGTGCTGACCGGCGACCAGATCCTGAGCAATTACACGGCCGAAGCCCCCTTGCATCCCGGCATCACCAGCGTGCCGCTTTCCCATCCGCCCATTCACCGCTGGTCCTTCAATGAGGCTGTCGGGGCGGCTCCGGAAGGGACACTGGTCAAGGACGGCATCGGCGGGCTGACGGCCATGATCCGCGGCCAGGGCGCGACGCTCACGGGGTCGCAGATTTCCCTGCCTGGCGGGCTACCCGCGACCCTGCCCGCGTATGTCGATCTTCCGAATGGCCTCATTTCCGGAAGGCAGCATCTGACCCTGGAATTCTGGGCGACCCAGACCTCGACCCAGGCGGGCAGCCGGATGGTCTCCTTTGGCAGGAGCAACGCCGGAGAAATCAACGCGGCCGGGAATGCCACCGCTTTCAGTGGAGTCGACTACCTCTCGCTGTATGCGAACGTCAACACCACCACGAGCATGCGTCTC
>JAQGPE010000798.1 GCA_028293225.1 Akkermansiaceae bacterium
AGTCTACCACGAGTCCCTCCTGATCACCCGGCCGGTGACGATCCTGGCCTCGGGCGATGCCACCTTGGAGGACGACGGTAAGAGCCCGACGCTCCTCATTGCCAAAGGGAATATCAATCTCTCCATCCGCGGCCTGGTCCTGCGCAACGCCCAGACCAAGGGCGCGGGCAATCCGGAAGAGACTCCGGCGCTCATGCTCATCGCCTCCGGCGCCAAGGTGAAGATGGAGAAATGCACCGTCGAGGGCGGGCAGGGGGACGGCATGACCGTCGCGGATCACGGTGAGGTCGAACTCACCGAGTGCCGGGTCATGAAAAATCGCGGCTTTGGCAGCCGGATCAGCGGTGGCTCCAGTCTCACCGCCACCCAGGGAACCATCCAGGAAAACGGTCTCGGCGGCATCTGGGTTTCCAATACCGGCAGCCGAGTGATTCTGAATGAAGGAGCCGCCGTGAACCGCAACAGCAACAACGGCATCCAAGCCACCGAGGGCGCTTCTGTGCAGATCAATGGCGGAGGCGTTTCCTTTAACCGCACCAATGGAGTGATCGCCCTGGATGCCGGGACGAAGATTGAACTCAAGGAATCCGGCCTGGTCTCCGACAACGGCGTCAACGGCATCGCGATGGTCAATGGCGCCACGGCCTCGATCTCGTCCTCGAAGATCGAAAGAAATCAGAACTACGGCATCCTGGCCGAGCGTTCCGGCAAGCTGGCGCTGAGTGGTGCGGTCCTGCGCAGCAATTCCATGGCCGGCGTTTTCTTCAACGAAGGCGGCAGTCAGTCCTGCCGGATCGAGCGCTCCGAGTTCAGTGACCACAGCGAATTCGGAGCGGCCTTTGTCGGCGGGGAAATCTTCGTCAGCAGTTGCACCTTTTCTGAAAACGGCGGCGCACTGCTGCTCGGCAAGGACACCAAAGGGGAGATCAGCGGCAATTCGATTTCCCCCGGCCCGCTGGAGTCGGCCATTGTCCGGGAGGACGCTGGCGAAGTGAAGGAAACGAACAACACGATCCGTTGACAGATGTTAGAGGCGGGCAAATCTTGGGGGACTTCGATGGGGAGAATCCGGTGACACGATCCGGAGTCACTCCCACATTGACATGAGCCGCTCCTTCCACTAGGAGCATAAAGCCACAAATGCCCTGAAAATCAGATGAATACTCCTCCATTTCAAATGCTGCGCGATCTCGTGCTCTCCCGCAAAGGTCTGGTCCCCGGCGCCGTTCTCGCCGCATCGTCGCTCCTTTTCAGCAGCTGCGCCCAGAGTGCCGACGGTCAAACCACCCAGGCCCAGGGCACCGGCATCGGCGCTCTGCTCGGCGCCGGCGCCGGTGCGATCATCGGCAACCAGTCCGGCCACGCCGGTGAAGGCGCCCTGATCGGCGCCGCGCTCGGTGGCGTCGGCGGCTTCGCCTACGGCACCCACGTCGCTAACAAGAAAGCCAAGTACAAGAGCACCGAAGAATGGCTGGATGCCTGCATCGCCGATGCCGGTCAGAAGCGCGACGCCGCTGCCGCCTACAACAACAAGCTCAGCCAGCGGATCTCCCACCTGCAGCAGGAAATCGCCGCCGCCAAGTCGTCCGGCAACACCTCCAAGCTGGCCTCGATCAAGCGCGAGATCTCCGTCGACAAGGCCGATGCGATCAAGAACCGCGACCTCTATCAGAAGGAGGCCCAGGCCCAGATGGGCGCCATCAAGCAGGCAGGTTCGGAAGCTCCGAGCAAGGTCCGCCAGCTCCGCGTCAGCGCCAATGGCATCGAATCCCAGGCCGTCGGCATCAACAAGAACGTCAGCCGCTTCGCCGCGCTGGAAAACCAGATCGACGTCTGAGCCCGTCCGGGGTTTTCACTCTAACATGATCTTCTCATGAAATATCTCCTCCTTGTTTCCGCCTGCATTCCGTTCCTGAATTCCTGCACGGCCGATCCCTCGACCGGCGGCATTTTCTGGAGCGAGTCCGGTGCCCAGCAGCGCCTGAACGAGCGCCAGCAGCACCTCAATGAAGTCCAGAGCGACACCGATCGCATCAAGGCGAACAATCGCGCCAAGCAGCGCAAGATTCACCGCTTGGAAGACGAGCGGAAGAATTCCCAGTAAGTTCCCGGCCGACCCGGCGCGAGACGAGTTCTTGCGCCGGGCTGCCTCCGGGTGGATCATCGGCCTCATGGTGAGACGACCGGCGATCAAAAGACTGGCGGGGCTGCTGGCTCTGACCTTGGTCATCGGACTGCCATCCGCCGTCAGGGCGCAGGCCGTGGATCCCGCCGATATTCTGGCAAAGGCGCTGTGGTCCGATTTCCTCGCCAAGTATCACGAGTTTTCGCTGGAGCAGCTTTCCGACGAGCAGCTCGACGGGAAAGCCCGCGTGCTCCTGCTGGAGAAGCTCGACGCTCCCTACAAGGACTGGAAGGCCACCGACTACCCGGACCTGCTCGCCCTCGCGAAAGCGATCCGTGAGAAGGACGAAAAGATGGGCTCCTTCGAGACGGTGGAAAAAGCCCTCAAGGTGCTGCTGCCCCGGATCGACACCTACGGCCGCTATGAGAGCTCGGCCGATGTCGCCCGTTTCGTGGAGG
>JAQGPE010000758.1 GCA_028293225.1 Akkermansiaceae bacterium
CGGGATGCGGGAAGAAGCGGCGGAAGGTCCCGGCGGGGATCAGGTTCAGCAGCAGGCCGAGGCCGAAGTAGCCGAAGGAGGAGGCCAGCGGCCAGGCCATGCGGGCGGAGTCGGGCGGGACTTCCTCGAACAGGATCAGCGCCAGGCAGGGAAAGAGCAGCCATTTCCCGGCGCGGAGCATCAGTGGCGCGAGGCAGGAGGCCAGCAGCAGATCGCGGATGAACCAGAGGGGGCTGTTGACCGGGCTGATGCCGAAGCCGGTGAGCTGCTCCAGGATGGTCAGCGGAGTGAACTCGCGGGCGGTCTGGAGCGCGGCGCCGTGGCGGGTGGCGAACCAGACCATGGCGAAGGCCACGAGGTTCCAGAACAGGTACGGCAGGCCCAGTAGCTCGAAGCGTTTCTGCAGGAAGACGGTGGTGGAGGCGCCGGGCTTCGACAGGGAGCGGGCGGCGAAGCAGCCGGACAGGAAGAAGAAAAACGGCACCCGGCCCCAGAAGGAGATGGTGCCGATGATATCGAGCGGGGTGTGGCCACCGTACTCCGGGATCGGCCGGCCGGTGCTCTGGAGCATGGCGGCGTGATAGGTCGCGGCGTGGTAGGCGACGATCAGACCGGCGGCGACCATGCGGGCGACATCGATCGAGCGATCCCGGCCGGTGGGCGCGGAACTGGCGGGCTCGGCGGCGACGGCGGCCGGGGTCATCATGGAGTGCCGATCTGCTGACGGATAAAGGCCGCGTAGCTGGCGACCATGGCGTCATTGGTGAAACGCTCCAGGGCGCGCTCGCGGAGCGCCTGGCCGATGCGGCGGGCCTCCTCCGGATGGGCGGCGACCCACTGAAGCTTTTCCGCGACCTCGGCGGGGCTGGTGACAAAGAGGGGGTAGTCCTCGCCGAGCGCTTCGCGGTTGCCCTGCAGCGGCACGGTGACCACCGGGAGGGCGTGCATCATTGCCTCCAGCAGCGAGAGATCGAAGACCACGATGACCGGGGTGTGCAGGAAGACATCGGCATCGCCGAGATCGGCACGGACGATCGCCTGAGGTTTGAGCCCTTCAAAGCGGATGCGGTTGGCGATGCCGGCTTTTTCAGCCTGGGCATTCAGCTCATCAGTGAGATTACTAGGCTGGCCGTAGTTGACGAACTCCCAGGCGAGACCGGCGTCCTTCGCCAGGGCCAGGCCTTCCAGCAGGGTATCGAGGCCCTTCTCGCGGACGTGGTGGGCGACCGAAGCGATCTTCAGGAAATCGCGGGCCGGACGGGGCGGCGGAGCCAGACAGGGGGCGACGCCGTTGTAGAGGATCGCGGCCTTTTCCTCCGCCAGGGCGGCGAGGGGGGCGTTCATGCCGGTGAAGAGCGACAGCGCGCCGCCGCTGGGGAAGACCACGCGGTCGGACTGGCTGAAGTTCAGGCCGACGCACCAGCGGACGAAGCGCTCCTTCAGGCCGAAGCGGCCGCTTTCCTCCGCGAGTTCGAAGTGGCGGCCGCCCTTGCTGTGCTCGGTGTGGACGGCGATGAGCCGGCCGCCGGGCGGGTGGTGCAGGAGCCGCCAGAGGTAGAAGGGCGTGAAGCCGATCACCACCACCGTGTGGTAGCTGCGGGCGATTTCGTTGATGCGGGCGACCTGCCAGAGCAGCAGAGAGAGGCCGTGCTTCGTCCCGATGGGAAGAGCGGTGAGCGTGGCGTCCAGCTCACCGTCCACGCACGGCAGTCGCAGTTCGGCCTGGCCGGCGATCAGGATGTGGTCGGCGCCCTGCGGGTCCATGGGCTTGCCCCAGACCGCGGTCAGGTAGTTGTAGGCGACGCCATGGCCGCCGCCGCCCCGGGCGGGGAGATGCTTGCAGACGTAGAGGATGGCGGTGTCGGCAGGCACGGCAGAGTCAGGTCAGAGGAGGGAGGCGGCCGGGAAAACCGGCAGCGGAGCGGCATTGTTACGGGCCACCAGCCAGGTGGAGGCGAAATCGATGGCCTCGCCGATGACCTGGTGCATGTCCATGTAGCGGTAGGTGGCCAGGCGGCCGAGAAAGGACACGCCGCCCTCCTGCTTCGCCAGCTCCGCGTAGGCGGCCAGCAGCTCCTTGTCCGGCTCCATGCGCTTCGGGTAGTAGGGGATGTCGCCTTCCTCCGTTTCCTTGCTGTATTCCACGAAGGCCACGGTCGACTCGTGCTTCTCCCAGGGGGTGAAGTGCTTGTGCTCGTGGATGCGGGTGTGCGGGATGTCGACCCCGGGGTGGTTCATGCAGGCCACGCCCTGGTAATCACCCTGCTGCTCGATTTTTTCCCAGAAGACGGTGCGGTAGGACAGGGCGCCGAGGCGCTTGTCGAAGTAGCCGTCGAGGGGGCCGGTGTAGAAGACGTGGACGAAGTCCGCGGCGGTGGCGGGATCGTAGGTCGTGCCGGTGCGGACTTCGATCAGCTCGTGGTCGAGGATGTTCGCGATGACCTGGGTGTAGCCTTCCGCCGGCATGCCCTGGTAGGGGCTGTGGTAGTAGTTGTCGTCGTAGTTGAAGCGGACCGGCAGGCGCTTCAGGATCGAGGCGGGCAGCTCGCGCGGGTCGCAGCCCCACTGCTTCATGGTGTAGCCCTTGAAGAAGGCCTCGTAGAGATCCTTGCCGAGGAACTTGAGCGCCTGCTCCTCGAAATTGGCCGGCTCCTCGATCGACGAGTCGCCCTTGGAGGCGAGAAACTCCTTCGCCTGATCCGGGGAGAGGCTGACGCCGAAGAACTGGTTGATGGTGTGGAGATTGATCGGCAGCGAGAAGACGCCACGGTCGATGGTCGCCTTGACGCGGTTGGTGAAGGCCTTGAACTCGCCGAAGCGGTTGACGTAGTCCCAGACGTCCGGGCGGTCGGTGTGGAAAATGTGCGGGCCGTAGGTGTGGACCATCACGTTGGTGTTCGCGTCGCGGGCGGTGTGGCAATTTCCGGCGATGTGATCGCGGGAGTCGATGACCAGGCTGGCGATGCCCGCCAGTTCAGCCAGTTGCCGGGCGAGGACGGCTCCGGAGAAACCGGCGCCTACGATAAGAACGCGATCAGACATCGGGAAGAGGCGAAAAAATGGGACGGGAAAGGGGGCGGGGACGGGCGACCGGACCTTTCCGGTGGCGGACCTTGGACTGTAAAACGCGCGGCTGGCAAGAGCGCTCGTGCCGCGCGGGTGTCACGCGGCGGGCGGGGATTTCTCGCGGGCGTAGAGTTCCAGCAACCAGTCGGCGACCCGTTCGCCGGAGTTCGCGGCGGACCAGTTTTCGGCCAGCTCGCGAGCACGGGCGCCGAGGATCGGGCCGAGCTCGGGATCCTCGATCAGCAGGGCCATTTTCGAGGCGATCGAAACCGGGTCGGAGGGATCGAGCTGGTAGCCGCTGCGACCTTCCTCGACCAGGGTGCGGCAGGCGCCGGCGGCTTGGCCGACCAGCAGCGGCAGTCCGCAGGAGGCGGCCTCGTGGACCACCACGCCGTAGGTGTCGCCTTTGGTTGGCAGGATGAAGGCGTCGGCCTGGTGGTATTCCTGGAGCAGGGCCTCGGCCTCGGTGAAGCCGGCCAGGGACAGCCAAGGCGCGGCGCGGTCCTCGGCGGACGGCTCCCAGGTGCCGCTGCCGACGAGGCGGATTTCAAAGCGGTGACCTTGGGCGTGGAGCAGGCGGGCGGCGGCCATCAGGGCGTCGAGGCCTTTCAGCTCCTGAAGCATGCCGACGAAAAGAAAGCGGAAGCGGCCGGGCGGACGCGCGGGGCGGACCGGATAGCGGGCGGTATCGATGCCGTGCGGGGCGAGCACGGGGAGGATGGCGGCGCTCTTGGCGAAGGTCGATTCGCCATCGACCGTGCGGCCGATCACGCCGTCGTAGAGTCCGGCGATGAGGCGGTGGTAAATGAGGTGCGCGCGGGTGGCGGCGTGGGGTGGCGGATTCTGGCCGATGTCGGTGGACAGGGCGCAGGGAATGCCGTGGAGGCGGGCCCAGAGGGAGGCGCCGATATTGAGCGGGTTGCGCTCATTGACGATCAGGAGATCGGTGCCGGCTGCTTCGAGGGCGTTGGTGAGATCGCGGCCGGCGGGAAGGAGGATTTTGTCGCGCCAGGAGGAACCGAGGAGTTTCTGGACCCACTCCGGGGCGGGCTTGCCGGGAATGAAGATGAACAGGCCGCTTTCCTCCGCCAGGGCCAGTTTCGACCACGGCCGGTAGGTGGCACGGGAGCCGACGAAGACCTGGAGTTTCCAGCCCCGCCGCTGGAGGGAGGCGGCGAGCGCCTCGTAGAAATCCAGCGCGTAGGTCTGGAGCGAGCCCGTGACGAGAGAGCAGGTGCGGGAGGGGGTCATGGGAGGTGAGAGAACGGGGAGACGGATCGACGAAATCAAACGAGAGTGGATCTTACCGCTGTTTCCACTGGTTCATCGTTCGCGCCCAGTAGCCGTGGATCAGAGCGGTGAATTCAAGAACGCATGCCATCTGTGCCTCATCCAGCGCACCAAAGCGCGGCTTCGGATCTGTGCAGGCGTTGTAGACGGAACTCCCGCTGCTGTGGGTATGGAAGTCGCCCAACACCATCGACATGTGGGCCGGGAGGTAAAAGCGCCAGCCCTCGTCATCGGCAAACGTGAAGTAGCCATTGCTTTCCTCCAGGTCCCGGCCGGTAAGATCCGTCCATTCCTGCTCGGGATCGCGGGCGTTCAACTCACGAAACCGTTCCTCCGAAAGAGTCCATTCGTCGTCGAGCCCTTCCGCTACGCTGCGGGTGATCTGCGGTCTGGGAACCCCATGGAAAGCGGCTTGGATCCGCGACAACAGCGACGTGATCCGGTCCACTTCCGCAGGGGTGAGTTCTGCTTTCATCCATTCAGATTTTCGAGCTCCGCGAGCCACGAGTCGGCGGCGGCCTCGCTGGGCATGCGCCAGTCGCCGCGCGGGGAGAGGGCGGCGGAGCCGATCTTGGGGCCGTCGGGCATGGCGTTGCGCTTGAACTGCTGGGAGAAGAAGCGGCGATAGAAGGAGCGCAGCCACTTGAGGATTTCCTCATCCGGGAAGGTTCCGGCGAAGGCGATTTGCGCGAGGTAGTAGACCTTTCGCGGCGAGGAGCCGTGGCGGAGGATCTGGAACAGGAAGAAGTCGTGAAGGGCGTAGGGGCCGACGCTTTCCTCGGTCTTCTGCGCGATGTCACCCGCGGCGTCCGGCGGCAGGAGTTCCGGGCTGATGGGGGTGTCGGCAATGTCGTGAAGGACCGCCGCTTCCGGGCCCTGGAAGACCTCTTCGGCGCACCACTCGACCAGGTAGCGGACCAGGGTTTTCGGCACGCCGGCGTTCACATGATACATCGACATGTGGTCGGCATTGTAGGTGCACCAGCCGAGGGCGAGTTCGGAAAGGTCGCCGGTGCCGAGGACGAAGCCGCCGACCTGGTTGGCGATGTCCATGAGAATCTGGGTGCGCTCGCGGGCCTGGGCGTTTTCGAAGGTGATGTCGAAGAGATCCGGCGGGTGGCCGATGTCGGCGAAGTGCTGGAGGACCGCGGCGCCGATCGGGATGCTGCGCAGTTTCAGGCCGAGCATTTCCGCGAGCTTCTCGCTGTTGCCCTTGGTGCGCTCGGTGGTGCCGAGGCCGGGCATGGAGATGGCGACGATGCCCTCGCGCGGCAGGCCGAGCTGGTCGAAGGCCTGGACGGCGACGAGCACGGCCAGCGTCGAGTCGAGACCGCCGGACAGGCCGAGCGTGATGGCCTTGGCGCGGGTGTGGAGCAGGCGCTTGGCGAGGGCGGTGGTCTGCAGTGAGAAGATCTCCCGGCAGTTCGCGGCGCGACGGGCGGGGTCGCTGGGGACGAAAGGGGCCGCGGCGACGTGGCGGAGCAGCGCTTTGCCGGCGGACCACTCTTTCAGCGTGACCGGGACGTGGCGGAAGGTGCGCTCCGAGGTGGCCTGGCGAAAGCTGCTGTTGTTCGAGCGCTCCTGCGCGAGTTGGGCGATGTCGAGGTCGGCGGCGATGAAGCGGGAGCCGAACTGAAGGCGCTCGCTTTCCGCCAGCAGGCGGCCGTTTTCGGCGATCAGATTGTGGCCGGAGTAGACCACGTCGGAGGTGGATTCACCCGGACCGGCCGAGCTGTAAATGTAGGCGGCCATGCAGCGGGCGGCCTGCTGCTTGACCAGATCGCGGCGGTAGGGAGCCTTGCCGAGCAGTTCGTTGCTGGCGGAGAGATTGAGGAGGACGGTGCCCCCGGCGAGCGCCTGGTGGCTGCTGGGCGGGATGACCGTCCAGAGGTCTTCGCAGATTTCCACGCCGATGAGCAGGGACGGCTGCTCCTTTACGGAGAGCAGGACATCGGTGCCGAAGGGGACCGGGCTGCCGGCGAAGTCGAGGGTCTCGCCGCCGGTCAGCCGGGTGGCGGAAGCGAACCAGCGGGCTTCGTAGAACTCGCGGTTGGTCGGCAGGAAGATCTTCGGGACCAGGGCGGCCAGCGCGCCGGAGGAATCGAAGACGGCGGCGCAGTTATAAATGCAGCCGCGGAAGCGGACCGGCAGACCGACGGCGGCGGCGATCCGGTGGATGGCGCAGGCTTCGCCGATGGCCTCGAGGGCTGTCCAGGCGGCATCAAGCAGGGCGTCCTGGAAAAAGAGGTCGCCGCTGGTGTAGCCGGTCAGGCCGAGTTCCGGGAAGACCGCCAGCTGCACACCGGCCTGGGCGGCGCTGGCGAGCAGCGCGACGGTGGCGGAGACGTTTTTCTCCACGGCGGCGACGGTGAGCTCCGGGGTGCAGGCGGCGACGCGGAGGAAGCCGTAGGGGGAGAAGGATGCGCTCATGATCGATCGAACTTGGGGTTCAGGATTTGAGAGGCTGCTGCTGTCGCTGGCGCCGCCGTGCCCTCAGATAGTGGCCGATGAGGCGCTTGATGTAAAATGGCCAGCGCAGATAGGCCTGCCACCCGAAGGTTTCGCGCAGGAAGCGCCAGTAGGTCGGCCAGTAGAGGATGGAGGCGGTGCGAAAGGGCTCCTTCCAGACCAGGCGGGCGGGCTTGTCGATGCCGAAGCGGGACAGATACGGATTCGGCGGATTGGTGGCGCGGGCGCTGCCGTGGACCTCGCAGGGGATCCCGGCGCGGCGGGCTCGCAGCGAGTAGACCGAGTCGCCGCCGTAGTGGGGGAGGCGGTCGCCGGGGATGAAGCCGATGCGGTCGACCACGTCGCGGTGCACGGCGACGAGATTGCCGTTGATCATGTCGACCGGGAGGATTTCGCCGGCGGCGGGCTTGAGGGTACCGTGGCCGAAGAGCTCGCCGCTGTAAGTGATGACGGACGGGTCGGCGGGATCGTAGCAGACGCCGCCGCAGATGCCGTGGGTTTCGCGGGCGCGGTCCACGAGCAGTCCAATCGCGCCCTGCTCGGGGATGCAGTCGTCATTGAGCCAGAAGAAGATTTCCGCGCCCTGGGCGTGGGCGTATTTCATGCCCTCCAGGATGCCACCGCCCCAGAACAAGCTGCCGTTGCCATCGACGGTGCGGACCCGCGGGAAATCGGCGGCGAGCATGGCGCGGGTACCGTCGGTGCAGGCGTCATCGACGATGCATACCGTAGAACGCCCGAACTCGCCCTGCTGGTCGAGGCGGGTCAGGCAGGCGCGGGTGACCTCGCGGCGGTTGTGCACCGGGATGAGGATCCAGGTGGAAGGAGAGGAGGCTGGAGGTGGGGCGGCCAAGTGCGAAGTGGAAAGTGACAAGTGCGAAGTGGAACAGCCGAAGATGAGTGAGTGAGGGAGGGGAGATTTTCCCGCTCTCTACCTGAGCCATTTCGGCGGCAGAGGGACGCTGGTGGCGGGGTTGCCGCTGGCGAGGTGGGAGGCGGGGACATCCTTGGTGACCACGGCGCCGGCGGCGATGACCGCGCCGTCGCCGATGGTGACGCCTTTCAGGACGATCGCGCGGGCGCCGATGAAGCAGCCGCGGCCGATGATGACCGGGCGGGCGGTTTCGACCGGGGTGTCGCGCCAGGTCCAGTTTTCGCCGGGGAGGTGGAAATCATTGTCCACGATTAGCGCGCCGGCGCCGACGATGGTGCCCTCGCCGATCTCGATCAGCCTGGCCGCGCAGAGGCAGGCGCCGCTGCAGCCGACGTTTCTGCCGAGCTCCAGGCGGGCCTCGCGATCCATGACCCAGAAGGTGCAGCGCGAGGAGCCGACCAGCGGATTGACCGCCTGGGTGCTGAAGATTTTCACGCCGGCGGAAA